>CAKOYC010000005.1 GCA_934130265.1 uncultured Bacilli bacterium | reverse complement strand
TACTTTTTTATTTCAATAAAAAAAGAATAGACCTATAATATCAGTCTATCTTTTATAGATATCTAAAAGGAGGATATAATTATTTAATACCCCCCCCCATGTTAACTTAGTGTAAACTAAAATACAAAATCTGTACATTTAGAGTGTCAATCAGCAACTAATTAATATGTAAATTTTTCTTATCATTAAACACTATATTTAATCCTTCAAGTTCACTATCACTTATCTTATAGTCTTCCCTATCATTTAATATTCTTTGATAATAATTAATATTACTTTCATTAATCTTATCAATATCTTTTAAAGGTATACTAGCCTTGTTAAAAGCTTCTCCATATTTAGTAGCTGTTTCTTTTGTTAATTCTATATAACCATTACGCATTAAGCTTCTAGCAAAATCCTTATCTTCTACAAAGTAACCAGGATCTGGTGCTACTTTAAGTCCAGTATTTTCTTCTTCTTGATAATATCTTCCTTCGTTACATCTATTAGTAGTAAAAAATTGACGATAAGTAGTATCTATTAAATAAGTTTTAGTAGCACCGTTATATGGGAAAGTGACTGTTCCAAAAGCATGATTAAACGGATAGTCAAAACTTCCAGTAGCACTATTCTTAGTTACTTCTAAACCGATATTTTCAAGTGGTATTAAAGAAAGTGCCTGTCCTAACTCACAAAAACCATTTAAAGAGTTATTCTTAATATCAATACCAAGAGTTTCAAAGCCACGTCTTGCATTCATTACACTGGCTTGTAAAAGTATCTCTATCTCTTCCTCAGTTAAGTCATTACCTTTCTTTAAACTATCAATAGCAGCATCTAACCTATTTTCCTCTATTATGAATCTTTTAGGTTCTTCTTTAATTATATAGCTTTCACTCTCACCGATTAAATATAGTTAATAAGCAAAGTCTAACTTGATATTATATTTATCACTTAGTTTATAATAATCAGTCCATAACTTACTTAATACTTCATGCTTTTTATCATTAGTAATATCTTCATTATAAACATCCATTATAGCTAGTAATATTTTATTTAATGTATCTTTTTCCATAATTTCTCCTAAAATAAGCTTAACTGATTAGAGTCTGGTAACTGATCAATTATTCCCATACTAACCATCTTATCAATTAAAGTCTTAGAAACCTTTCCTCTTCTTTGTAAGTCTTCTTTACTTAAGAATGGTTGTTTTTGTCTTTCTTCAACGATAGTAGTTGCTACAGCTGCACCTAGTCCATCAATTGTAGAAAATGGTGGTATTAAGGTATTTTCATGTTCATCATCAAGGACAAAACGATTAGCATCACTTTTCTCGATTGAGATAGGGGCAAACTTAATACCTCTAGCGGTAGCTTCCATAGCAACATGTAAACTTCCAATGATATTAGTCTCTTTATTAGTAGCTTCATATCCTTTAGCTAGTAAATCTTCATACCTTGCTCTTATAGAGTTATAACCTTTGATCATCGCTTCTATATCAAAGTCATCTTCTCTAATTGAGAAGTATGCAGCATAATACCATAAAGGATGATAAAGTTTAAACCAAGCGATTCTAATAGCACTCATTACATATGCACAAGCATGAGCTTTCGGGAACATGTACTTTATCTTATGACATGATTCAATATACCAATCTGGTATCTTTGCATTTTTCATCTTAGTAGCATATTCTTGCCAAGTCTCTGGGTCTTTTGAAGCTTTACCTTTACGAACAAACTCCATTATCTTAAAGGCAAGTTTAGGTTCCATGCCCCAGTTCATTAAGTTAACCATGATATCATCACGACATCCGATAACTTCTTTAAATGGTACTACATTATTCTTAATTAACTCACTAGCATTTCCTGCCCAAACATCAGTGCCATGTGATAAACCAGATATTTTAACAAGTTCCCCAAAGGTACTTGGTTTAGTTTCTACTAACATTTGAATAACAAAGTTAGTACCAAGTTCAGGAAGACCTAAAGTTCCCGTTGGACAAAGTATATCTTCTTCTGTAACACCTAGTTCTTTAGTGCTAGAAAGAAGAGAAAATATTCTTTTATCATCCATTGGTAAAGTGGTTATATCAAGACCTGATAAATCTTGAAGCATTCTAAGAACAGTTGGATCATCGTGACCAAGAATATCTAGTTTTAAGACATCTTGGTCAATGGCATGATAATCAAAGTGAGTAGTTCGCCAAAGAGATGTGTTATCATCAGCGGGATACTGGAAGGGAGTAAAATCATAAACATCCATATAACCAGGAATAACAACAATTCCGCCAGGATGCTGACCAGTTGTTCTTTTAACACCGGTACACCCAATAGCAAGTCGCTCTATTTCTACGTTTCTTTTTCCTTCAATACCATGTTCTTCTAAATAACCTTTAACATAACCGAAAGCAGTTTTCTCAGCTACTGTTCCAATAGTACCAGCACGGTAAACATTATCAACTCCGAATAATACTTTTGTATATTCATGAGCTTTCCACTGATATTCACCAGAGAAGTTAAGGTCAATATCAGGTACTTTATCAGCATTAAATCCTAAGAAGGTTGCAAAGGGCATGTCTTGTCCTTCTTTAGATAGTTTTCCCCCACATTTAGGACAAATCTTATCTGGTAAGTCATAACCTGATGAGTACTCTTTTCCGTAAGGTTCACCAGCTTCATCCATAAACTCTGAATACTTACAGTCTTTATTACGACATAAGTAATGAGCAGGAAGAGCATTAACTTCAGTAATTCCCATCATAGTAGCTACGAAACTTGATCCAACAGAACCACGTGATCCAACAATATAACCATCATCATTAGAGTGTTTAACTAGTTTTTGAGCAATTAAGTAGATAACATCAAATCCTCCACCGATAACTCCTCCTAATTTCTTAGGTAGTGTTTTTTCTATCTCCTCACTACTCACTTCGGGATTCTTAATTTTCAAGTTTTCTCTAATCTTTTCTTTAACACTATCAAAGCCTTTTAATAAGGTATCATGTAATCTTTTAAATGTTTCCCTAGTCTTATCTTCTTCCTTAACATTATCTCGTTCTATCTCATCAGTTATCGCTTCAAAGATACCATCCCCATAAAGTTCTTTACTAATACGTTCTTCTATATTATAAGGCAAGGGGTCTCCATACCAATCCGATGCTCTTGTAAAGACTAAGTCAGTAACTGTCTCTACACTCTTATCAATTCTAGGAGAGAAAGGTATACCACCTGTTTCAATAATAACTTCTATTTCACTTACCATACCAAGTATTTTATTAGGGTTATCTATTACTATTAAGTTTCTAGTCTCTTCATCTAGGAAAGAGAAATCATTAAGCATCTCATCAGTCGTTCTAAAGTGATTAGATGGTATTTCTTTTATTCCTCCTCTTGCTAAAGGATGACGTCCTCCACCTGGTACTTTTTGATTAACAATTATTTCTCTATATATTTTATCTTCTCTTGTTAAGTGATGAACATCCCCTGTTGCTACTATTAGTTTACCTGCCTCAATAGTAGTTCTAATAATCTTTTCTAGATGAGCGATTAATTCAACTTCTGTACCAAAGTCATTAGTATCAATTAAGTGTCTATAACACTCTGGAGGTTGTACTTCTACATAGTCATAAAATCTTATAATATTAGATAGTTCTTCTTCACTTTTACTTTTTGCTTGACGAAAGACTTCAGATTCATAACAACCACTACCGATTAATAAGTCTTCACGATACTTTTCGACAATACTTCTTGGTACTCTTGGTGTCTTATATAAATAAGTTGTATTAGCATAAGAAATTATCTTAAATAGATTTTTAAGTCCTTTCTTAGTAAGTGTTAAAATATTAATATGATTTAAGGTACCATACTTATACATTTCACTTTGATCAACCATATTAGCAAGCTGTTCCATCGTTTCAATATTACGGTTATTTAACTTCTCTAGCATTTTGTAAAAGACTAATGCAGTACCCTCAGCATCATAATCTCCTCTGTGATGAGCCTCTTCATCCCAAGGTACATTATATCTTTTAACAAGGGCAGACAAACTATGTCTTGCATAATTATTATCAAGAGTACGTGATAGTTCTAAGGTATCAATAACAGGATTTTTAAATTCTCCTAGATTATATTTCTCATAAGCCATCTCTAAGAAAGATACATCAAACTTAGCATTATGAGCAACCATTGGTAAATCACCAAACCAGTTAATAAAGTCTTTAACAGCCTCTTCTTCGCATCTTTTACCTTCTAGCATCATATCCGTAATATTAGTAACATCAACTATTTTTTGAGGAAGAGGACGTCCTGGATTAATTAACTCATCATACTTTTCAATGATGATGCCATCTTTCATCTTAACTGCACCAATTTCAATGATAGAGTCAGCACCACCAGCATTAAATCCCGTTGTTTCAAAGTCAAAGACAACATAAGTATCATCTAGTAAAACATCATTATTAGGACGAACAACTATATCTACACTATCATCTACCATTACTAATTCTGTTCCATAGATAGCTTTAAACTTTTCATCTTCTTCTTTTCCTTTATTATAATCTCTTACAAAGTTATAAACATGAGGGAAAGCTTGAGCTCCATTATGGTCAGTTATAGCAATACCTTTATGTCCCCATTTAATCGCTTGTTTAACAAGATCTAGTTCATCCACTACGCCATCCATCTGACTCATCTTAGTATGAGCATGTAACTCTACTCTTTTTCTCTCACTTAAGTCTTTAATTTCTTCTTTATGTTTAGTAATAGGCATAATATCACGAGCATTTAAAACTAATTCTTTAGCAAAATTATCTTCTTTAACATAACCTGATATTAATAAATCTCTTCCTACTTTAAGTTCTTTACAAAGCCTTTCATACTCATCTTGTTCATTACAAAATACTTTACATAAAATACTATCAGTATAATCAGTTATTTTTAAAGTAATTATTCTAAACTCACTCTTACTAGACTCAAAGTAATCAACCCCAAAAACATTACCTTCTACAATGACATTATTATCTTCTCCCTGAATCATACTTATCTTAATAGGCATCTGTTTAATATCAAGTCCTAAAATACAACCTTCATCTCTTTTTTTACTTCTTCTAGGACGAGGTCCAGGAGTAAAGTTTTTAAACTCTTTCTTCTCTTCCTTTTTCTCTTCTTTAATAGGTTCTACTTTTATTTCTTTTAATTCCCTATCTATTTCTTCTTTAATAGATTCATTTTCTCTTACTACAATCTCTATTTCTTCTTTATATCCCAATCTTTGATAATAAGGACTTATAATATCTTTTATCTTTACTAATCTTTTCTCTTCTATTATATTACTTGCTACTAATAAAAGCTTATCTTTATCTAATATCAAGTTAGATAGATATGGTTCTGTTATACTAATTAGTCCTTCTTCTTTAGCAAGCTCTAGTAGTGGTTTATAATAACTAAGTAATACATTATTATCTAGATTAGTTATATTATAATAGATATTTGATGCTATTTTATCTTTATTCTTTTCAAGTTCTAAATAACTATCTATATCTGGTAATTTATCACTTAAAAGATAAAAGTTCCAGTTACCACTTTCTTTATCTACTACTAGTCTTTCTAACTTTAAAGAGTCAAAAAAAGAAGAATTAGTATAATCAATCCCCATTTTATCAAGTAAAATACTAATCTCTTTTTGCATACTTCTATTCCTCCGCTTAAATAATTTCTAGTTCTTCTATTTTTAAAATATATTTTTGATTTTCTATGCAAAAAGTAATAAATTCTTTTAAGTTATAAGTAGCAAGACTTCTTTTTAGACTATACTTATCTACATCAAAGACAATACCATCTCTAACCATATAGTTAAGCATATCATCTCTACTACTTCCAAGATACATTAGAAAGTATGGATATATTTGTTTCTTTAAGAACTTTAAGGAGTTATCTCCTTTTAAATAACAACTCTTCCCTTTTATTCTAGTAGATAATTCATTATCAATAGCAAGCTCTATTATCGCTTCTACTATTTCTTTATAATCAGACTCATAATCTTTTAATTCTTTTTTTAAGATATGACTCAAGATATCAATAACAGCCATTTCCCCATCTTCTTGGTCCTTCATCATTCCCCATGAGATAGTATTAACTTTTCTACTTTTTACCGTTTTCATCTCCACTGAGTTAAATCTCGGATTAAGAACTAAGACATGATATATTTTAATATCAAAGCGAACTAATTCTTTAAAGTGGATAATTAATTCTTTTTTTATCTCATTATAATAGTGCATTAGAAAAAGGCGATATTCCTCTGTTTCTTTTCTTATTCTTTTATAAGCTTCCGTTTCTTTAACCATATCAAAGATAGTATCATCATCAGGTATATAGTTCTTAGGGTCTTTTAGAATCTTCGCTTCTTCTTTATACAAGTCTTTATAAAGATGACGATAATTTTTCCAAAGTTTCTCTTTTAATCTTTGGACATCATTAGTAACAGATGGTAGAAAAAGTAAATTCCAGATTAAAAGATAATCATTCAAATCAAAAGATAAGTTCATGACATTTTCCCCCAATCTATTTCTTAACATTAACTATAATAACATAAAACATTAATATTTTTAACTAAATTTTATACTAATTTTAAATTAGTCAATACCTCAACTTTAAATTAGTCAGTATTCTTATTTTAAATTAGTCATTAAAAATTAGTAACTATATAATAGACAGCAAAACCAACTGCTACTATTAGAATAAGTGATAAAATAACTCTTAAGACAGTAAACATTACTGGTTCTTTTTTATTTTCATCTTCATCATCAAAGAAATCACCACTACTCAAATCCATTGACTTAGTATAGAATGATTTATCTATCTCATCTTTTAGTGGTTTACTTACTTCTTCCTCTTTAATAGGTTCTACTACTTCTTCTAAATTACTAGTAGCCATTAAATCACTTAACAAGCTAGTTTCTTTTTCTTTATCTAATTCTTCCCTAACTTCCTTACTAGTTATAGTATTAATTAACTCTTCTAATTCTTCTTCATTTTCAATTGGTTTATGTCTTTTTTTCTGTTCTTCCTTAAACTCATTAAGTTCTTCTTCACTACTTTCTAAGATATTATACTTCTCATTTCTTAGTTTTCTCTTTTTCTCTAATTCATCTTTTTCCCGAGACTCACGAGCTTCTTCTAACGCTTCTTTTAAATTATAATTACCTCTAATATTACGATATAGATAATTAAAGTCATCTAATTCTTTTCTTTCTTTTTTCTTTTCTACTAAATCATAATCTTTTAAGTAACGATAACCTTCTCTTTTATTAGCATTTTCTCTTAAAGAGTCTAATGGTACCGCTTCTATTTTTGAAACATCAGTAAAATTAGTATACTTTTCGAAGTTATTAAAATCATCATATAAGTTTTTATTTCTACTAGTTCTTGTTCCTACTATTTTATTTTCATTATCATATCTATTAACTCTACTAGTTCCATTACCCACTTGTATCACCTACTCTTATCTAAGATAATCATACCACATCTAACTAGTTTTGGGAAGAGAAAACACTTTACTAATTAGTAGATAATGCTATATAATTGGGGAAGGAGGAAAATTTATGAAAGTAAAAGTTAATCGTGATGCTTGTATCGGTTGTGGAGCTTGTGCAGCTATTTGTCCTGATGTTTTTGAAATAGATGATGAAGGACTTAGCAAAGTAGTTAATAGTGATGTTAAAGATGAAAACATTGATGATGTAAAAGATGCTATTGATTCATGCCCAACTGGTGCTATTGAAGAAGACGAATAAGACTCTAGGTAATTATCCTAGAGTCCTTTTTTTCTTGCCTTATAAATCCATTTATTATACAATTTTATCAGGAAAATTTAATGTGAGTGTCGTCCTCCAATCTCATAAGAGAAAGGAGATAGATATTAATGAAAACTAAAACTTTTATAATAAAGGTTCTAAAGCTCATTGCTATCATTTTATTACTTTCTACCTTACTGGTATTAGCAATAAAAAAATAGACACTCTTCAGCATTGATAGAGTGTCAACACCAAACATGGAGGAGACATTCACTTGCAAAATTAAATGTTCCTCTTTTTATTTTATGCAAGTTTCCTTGCTTACATACCAATAATAGTATAAATTAGTGTTATTGTCAAAAAACAAATAGCCAATTTAACCAGCAAATTCTTCAAAAGTATATTTATTTTTTATGCAAATTCGGAGTATCACTCCGAATTTGCATAAAAAACAGTGCTAAATTATAATTTTTGTGATATAATATTAATATAACAGATGAGGTGATAAATTATGAACTATGTTAGTAGAACAATGGAAAAAACAATTGAAAAATTTATTGGAAAATATCCTGTAATTATGGTTACAGGACCAAGACAAGTAGGTAAAACAACTCTACTCAATTATTTAAAATTTAAATCAAATAAAAAAATTAACTATGTTACTCTAGACGATATGTTAATAAGAACTCAAGCTAATGAAGACCCTGAACTATTTTTACGAACACATGAAGCGCCATTAATAATTGATGAATTTCAATATGCTCCTAATCTTTTAACTTATATAAAAATAATTATTGATGAAGCTAGACAAAATGAAATATTTAATAATAAAGAAGAAGCTGGAACTATGTATTATCTAACGGGCAGTCGAGTATTTGAAACAATGAAAGATGTTTCTGAATCTCTAGCAGGAAGAGTTGGAATATTTGATTTGTTCGCTTTTTCAGATAGAGAATTATATAAAATGAAAGAACCAATCTTTAACCCACAAATCGACGTCATTAGAAAAGTAGAACCTACCAAAAGATTATCCACTAATCAAATATTTGAACGTATTTTAAAAGGTAGCTACCCTGATGTTCAAGCAGGAAGAGAAGTATCTATAGAAAATTATTATAGTAACTATATAAGGACTTATATTGAAAGGGATATTAGACAATTAATCAATATTAAAAACGAAATAAAATTCACTAAATTTATATCAGCAGTAGCTGCAAGAACTGGACAGGAGTTCAATGCTAGTAAAATAGCAACAGAAATTGGAATCGATGGTAAAACAGCAGATGACTGGATTTCAATTTTAAAGAATACGGGTATTATTTATTTGCTACAATCTTATACTAATAATAATGCCACAAGAGCAGTTAGAACTCAAAAAGTTTATTTTATGGATACAGGGCTAGCTTGTTATTTAACTGGATACACTGATAATGAAGTATTAGAAAAAAGTTCTTATAGTGGTGCAATTTTTGAAACATATATAATTAGTGAAATTATCAAGTCTTATAGTAATAATGGAATTGACCCTAAAAGATATTTATATTTCTACCGTGATAGTAATCAGAAAGAAATTGATTTATTAATTATTAATAATAATACTGTATATCCAGTAGAAATTAAAAAAAGCAGTAACCCAGGAATTAGTGCTATTAAAAACTTTAATGTAGTAGATAAGTTTAATATGAATAATGGAAATGGTATTGTCTTATGTCTTTGTAGAGAGATTAACGCTCTAGATAATAATAACTATTTAGTACCAATTGAGTATATTTAAAAATGGCCAAGTTTTTACTTAGTCATTTTCTTTTCTAAAGCATATACTTTTGCTACTTCTTTCTTAGTTAAAGGACGATATTCGCCACTCTTTAAACCATCTAATGTAAAGAAATAAACTTGTTCTCTAGTAAGTTTTAATACCTCAAAACCAACTTCATTTAACATTCTTTTAACCTGATGATTAATACCTTCATGAATAGTTAATTCTACAAAAGAAGTACCATTCTTATAATCTATTCTTTTAACTTTAGCTCTTGCACATCTTACTTTTTTATTATCAAGTACTACTCCACTTTTAAGTTTAGCAATAGTATCTCCTCTAACAATACCTTTAACTTTAGCAAGATATACTTTATCAACCTCTTTATTAGGATGCATTAAAAGATTAGCAAACTCTCCATCATTTGTTAGTAATAAGACACCAGTAGTATCATAATCAAGTCTACCAACAGGATAGATTCTTTCATTAACTGGTATTAAATCAGTAACAGTTTTTCTATTCTTATCATCAGTAACACTAGTAATAATTCCTCTTGGCTTATTAAGTAAGAAATAAACTTTTTCTTCTCTAGTTAATATTTCTCCATCAACTTCAATTCTTTCTTTACCAGTTACTTGATAACCTAACTCTCTAATAACTTTTCCATCAACACTAACTCTACCTTCAAGCATTAACTTCTCAGCTTTTCTTCTTGAAGTAATTCCACTAGCAGCAATAACTTTTTGTAATCTTTCCATCAAAGACCAACTCCTTTAATAACAATAATATAATATCATTAATCATCAGTAATTTAAAGAAAAAATTTAACAAAAAGTCATAACCATTAAAAGCTATGACTTTATTTTCTATATTAACATTTTATCTATGAATTACTAATAACAAATGGATCAGACTTAGTACCTGTTCCCGATACTATCTTTACTGTAGATTTTAGATTCATAGTGGGACGAGGACCATACGAATACGTCGGGCCAAATTTGTTGCTATTACCACGGAAGTACACATAACGAATGTGCGAGGTATCATATGGTGTCAATGTATAGTAACTATTATTATTATTATTTTTGTCAAATTGTCCTGACATTAATTCTCCTACCCTCAACAATCCTACTTTTGCAGTAGTAGTTGTTGTTGTCAGACTACTACTTGTTGTACTTTGATATTTTGCTAATTTATAATTTTCATCTCCTACAGTTCCCAAGTACCATGTTGTATTGTCTTCTATCATATTTACTTGGTCACTAGTTAAATAGATTCCACTTGTTAAATAATCACCATTCAAGAATGTTCCTATTGTATTATTTTTAGAATAGATTGTATCACTTCCAAAAACTAGTTTTTTATAGCTGCCATTATCTTTTAGAGGTATAGCACTTGTTATTTTGGTACCTGTTCCATTTTCATGACTTACTATTCGATATAGATTGTTTTCTCTGGTTCCAAAGCTTATATATTCGCCACTATATCTTGTTGATAGCAAAGTACCTGTTGGACTATCATTATCTCCTTGAAGCCTGTACGGATTATCAACAGTTCCATCACCATCTATAATTTTTACGGCATATTTTAGATTTATAGATGGGCGAGACCCAAACGCGTCGGTCAGACTATCATAGTTGCTGATGTCACTATTACCGTCGTATTTCACGCGACGAAAGTTCGAAGTACTGTACGGTGTCAACGTCCACCAAAACAAACTGTTATTTAAATATCCAGTTGAATCTGTAACATTTTTATAACTCATTGTATACTCATAAATATTCAGTAATCCAACCGCATCAGTTATCATAGTAGTCTTAGCAGGTTTGGTAGTTTCTGTTGTCATTGTTGCATTCCAAACACTATTGGTTTTAATGAATTTAGCTGGTTCCCTTAAATTTCCTAAGAAACCATCTACTGATGTATCATTTAACCACTGTTCTATATAACTACCTTTAAATGTTGCATTACCACTAGCATCATTATATGGTAAAGCTGATATATTCCACTGAGTTACTAATTTCACCGAATTATCAGATGGATCTATTGATACTGCGCGCCATAACTTTCCACTATACCAGATATAATTATTTGGATCAGTTCCTGTAATGAATGTTTGCTCTGAATCGCTGGTGTCTATAGCACCGTTAGCCCCTACTCCTGCTAATAGCTTATCCGCTACCGGAGTTGGTACTGTTTGATTAACTTCTACCCTTAGTTTTGCTTTAAAGACTTGTCCTCCAACGTCACCATTAACTGATGGATTTAGCCATAGTCTTAAGACAAAGGTATCTTTTCCACTAGCATCTAATCCTCCACTATAAATCTTTCTACTAGTTAAGTTGGTAGGTGTACCTGTAGTATCACCATTTACTCCTAAACTATATCTTATAAATTTATCATCTATTCTTGTTTGGCCTGAAGATAAGGTGTCATCATCTAGATATACTGAATAAGAACCATATGCTCCTCCAGTATTTTCTACCGTGAATTTAAACCCATCTTGACTAAGTCCATCACTGTCTTTTAAGAATTCACCAGAATTAATAGTAAGCGAATTTTCTTCTGTTAGAGTGAATCTAAAAGTACCTACTCGCATAGACTGAATTTTCTCACCATTAATTGTTTGAATCAACCAAGCATATGTTATTCCAAGACCTAATATTAAAATAATTAGTAGTGTTATTATTATTATAAGTTTCTTTTTCTGGTTATCTATTTTATCCACTTAAATACACCCTCTATCTAATAGTTAGTATAGCAAGTATTTTTTTATCTGTAATTAATTATGCTGTATAAGCATATCATTTCATTTCTACTAATGACAACTTTTTATCTTCATGAACAAAAGTAAATGTAGCTTTATTTTGATAATCATTTTCACTAGTATAAGTCCAAGTTGCTGTTACTTGATAAGCCTTATCATCAGTTACTTTATCTATCGTAAAACTTGTCTTTTCAACACTATCAATTGTTACTTCTTTAACTGTAGGTAAATCTTGTTTTCTTCCGCCATACATATTGTTTTCTACATATTTGTAAATAGTATCTTCTGCTTTTTCTAGAAAGTTATTTTTAGCATCAGTATGAACAAAGTCAGTACCTCCGACATCAGTATTTGCTACTTTATCTGATAAGGTATAAAAGTCTAGAACAAATAGTTTGGTTAACTCCTTAGCATATTTTTCTTCATCAACCTTATCTTTCTTTAATAGCTCAGCTAGATTATTAAATTCCTTTTTATAAGCCTTACTCTTATTAGACTTTAAGGTATAGCCATACCCCTTTATCTCTGTTAGAACAGTTGCTTTCTTAACCGTAGTTTTAGGTTTAAAAGAAATATCATAGACAAGAACACCAGCTCCTGCTACTAAAAGTACACTACCAATTATAAGGCATCTTTTTACCTTTTTCTTTAGTTTCATTTACTGGCCTCCTTAACTACTTTACTCTCATTCTTATCTTTATTTAATAAATCAAAGACAATTATATTATTAGAAACATCTAATAGTTTCTCAGTATATTTACTATTTTCTGAAATATAATCATCACTTATTACCTCATCTTTTAAAGACATATATTCACCTTTTTGACTATTATAATAAACTTTATTAGTTAACCAGTTTCCATTAGGGAATACTACTATATTATTATCTTTTATCTCAAAGATATCATGTCCTAGTGAATATTTATTATAAAATCCTAACATATTACTAATTGTAGGTTGTACATCATACATTCCCATAATATCTGTTACTTCTTTAGCTTTAATAGTATCATCTTTAGTCCAGATTAATAATGGTACTTTTCTATTTAATTCATAATGATAACTATTAAATTCTTGATATGTTGGATCATCTTTAGATTTAACACTATCGGTGGTCATATCATAATTAAACATCTTAACATAATCTGCTTTTGGTAGTCTTGCATCATGGTCACCATAAAGCATCACAACAGTATTATCAAGTAACCCTGCTTCATCTAATTCTTGAAAGAACTCACCTAAAGCAGCATCTGCATAATGAACTGATTTAAAGTAGTTACCTAGTTTAGTACCTTCTAGATAAGGATGTTCAACAGTAGTAGTTGTTCCATCTTCATTAGTAACTTCTTCATTCATAGTAACTTTAAATTCACCATACTTAGTAACATCTGAAAATGGTGTATGATTTGATAGTGATATAACTATTCCATAAAACTTATCATGGTCTTGTTTTATTTTCTTTAATTTTTCTACTGACTGTTTAAAGAATGATTTATCAGAAAGACCTAGTCCTATCATTTCTTCTCCCTCAGTCTTATAAGTTTCTTTACTATAGAACTTATCATATCCTAAAGACTCATGCATAGCTCGTCTATTCCAGAAATCAGCATTATTAGCATGCATACTGAATGTATAATAACCTTTCTCTTTCATAAACTTAGGAGTACCATTATATGTCCTATCAAAATAACTAACAAAAGCAGTACCATTTTGAGTAGGCATTAAACTAGTATTAAAAGTTAATTCTGTATCAGAACTAGTACCTACACTTACTTGGGAATAAAAGTTACTAAAGAATAATCCTTCTTTAATTAATTTATTCATATTAGGAGTTACTTCTTGTCCATTAAAGGTTCTATTAAGTGCTACATCTTGGAAACTCTCAGCATGAATAACTATTACATTCTTTCCTTCTAGTATTCCTGTATATTCATTAGTATAATCTCTTGTATCACTTTTATCTTTAAAGTACTCATCAAATTCTTTTTTAGCATTATCATAACCAAACATTGCACTTATCTTTGGTTGTAAACTTTTAACTACATCATTACCTTGATATAAGTAAATACCAAATCGCATAACAATATATTCTCTATTCCATTGTTTAACAAATCTACCTATTTCAAGTCCTGATAAAGTAACAGTAAATACGACTAATATTACAACACCTGCTATAAATGTATGTAACCAGTTTGTTTTTCTCTCTATCTTAGTATATCGTTTAAACTTACCTTTCTTTAACAATCGATGATAAGTAAAGATAAAGAAAGCAAATGGTACTAAGTAAAGTAAATCTTTTAGTTGTAAAACATTTTCTACTACAGCATCTGATACTGGGGCAATAAACTGAGTAAGTGATAACATAGATGCACTAGCAAATGATGTATAGAATGTATAATATATCGAATTAATCATACAAATAGCTGTAAAGAAAATACTAGCTATTAGTAAATAAGTATATCTTTTCTTACCTTTAAATAAATAGGAAAACGATCCTACTAATACTACTATTCCAATATCAGCAATGATTGGTTTAATAGCTAAATAGTTTTCTAATGTACGCATAGTAAAGAATCTAAGCATAGTAGAATTTATCACACATACTAAAACAAAGGTTAAGAAAAGAGTATTATCAGTAAAATATTTCTTAATCAAATGTTCTTCCTTAACTCTTTTTAAATAATTTTTTCCTCTTTTTACTTGTTTAGTTAATTTCTCTTTCATAACAACCTCACTTCCTGTCCATTATATCATTCTTACTCTTATTTTTCAATTTTCTAACCAGTCTCTTTACACTTTGATAAATAATATTTACTACAAATACTAACTGACATGATTGTACTAGCACATATAATTCATCATGTTTATATATCTTAGATGGTCTTACTAAGGAGACATTTAAGTCTAGACAATTAGTAATAAATAGAATAAATAGATATAAGTGAATACCACATAATAGATAGTTAATTATTTTCTCTTTATTAGTTAGTTTATTAGATAGTATGGTATATATCATAATACTAAAACTTATTATAACTGTTGTTATATAAAAGATTATATTTGGAAAATAAATAGCATAAATTATTCCTTTTACTATTTCTTCTAGAACATATAAGATACTACTTCCATAAAGAAACATAGCTAGACTTACTATAAATAGAAGAAGAAAAGGGATAAATATTTTTACTTTATTATTTTTATACTTTAGATTAATTATTAGGAAACTTAAGATAAGTATAAAGATTAGTAATTCTTCTATTGCTAGAAATGAATTAAAGTTAAGTTTAAAGAACAAGGTTATTTTATCTATAATATTTAAATCCATCTTCTATTTCCTCCTATTCATTTGTTTGTTCAAAGATATAAATACTTTGTTTAGTTAAATCATCATGTGTACAAGTTATTAAGGTTAAGGTCTTTTTATTATAATCACGATAAATAGCAATTTTACCAGTTTTCTCTACTTGATATGTTTTAACTAGTTTATAGTAATATGCTTTAGCATTATAACTAACAGTAGCAATATCTCCTAGCTCTAATTTATAAAGTGGTTCAAAGAAAGATATTGGAGCATCTCCTGAATGAGCCATTAGAATGAAGTTACCATTCTTAACATCGGGATAATCTGCTTCTTTAGCAATAGTTACATTATATTCAATGTTATTATATTTTGATTCTTTTTTTACAAATCCTCTTTTAAATCTAATCTTTGGAATACTTAATTGTCCTATATAGGTATATGAGATATTTTTCTTAGGTTGGGAAGGACTAGATTCCGTCTGATTAGTATTATCAGTAGTAGGTTTACTAATATTATTAGTTCCTATATCATTTATAGTTTCATTATCTTCATTTATTTCATCTTGATAAATAGCTAATTTCATTTCACTAAATACTTTATCTTTAATAGTTTTAATAGGAATATAAATCATTACTGATAGACCTATTAAAAGGAAGAAAAGACCAACTAGAAGAAGTTGGCCTTTTTTATTAATTTTTCTTCTTTTTTTCATTAGAAGGTTTATTAGCTATTACTATGAAGATAATACCAACAACAACTACTGCTGCTCCAACGCCATAAACATATGTCATATTAAGTTTTGTATTTGGAACATCAATTAGTTTAGTATTTTTAAGAACAATTTCTGTTGTTTCGTCTTTTTTAATTTCAAATTCATAAGTTGTCTTTTCTGCACTATAGCCATCTGGTACTTTTGTTTCTGTTACCGTATAGTTTCCAACTGGTAACGAAACGTAGGCTGGTGCATCAAGTGTTTCAAATGTACTAACAGTAATTCCTTTAGAATCTACGATTGATAAAACCGCATTTTCAACATACTCACCTGTTCCTGCATCTACTTTACGAAACACTCCAATTCCAAAATCTATTTGATAAGTCAAATTCAAATTAGCTTTCTCTTTAGAATTATTAATTACTCCTAATACAGTAGTTTGTAGTGAAGTACTAGTTGGTTTATAAAAGAATGCATCTTTTTTGCTGAAGCTTCCTTCAACACTAACATCGATTGACATTTTATTTTCAACATCAGTTGACATAGGTGCTGATATTACGAATGATTCACCCTTACCAAAAGTAGTTTGTTCTACTAAATTTGTGTTAAGTATTTTGATATCAGTATCAGTTGGTGTTACTGTATAGCTAGAGAAACTTTCTGAAGTACTAGTAGGTGTTATAGCACTAGTGATAATATTATCTCCCTCTATTGTGTAAGTAATACTATCTTTTGATGGTAATGTTATATTTGGAGTAGTAGTATCTCCTTTATAGGCTAATGCTCCATTAACTAATGAGTCTATTTTACTAGCATATTTACTAGCTTTTATAGCTTGTTTATCAAGTACTGATAAATTGTTATAGTATTGATATTTTTTATCAGAGTCATATTTACCATTTCCATCATTATCTTCAGTAATAGTTGATTCAACTCCTTTACTTGAATAGTTTTTACCATCGTCACAACCATTTACTTTATCTATATACCACCAAATAGCTATTTGAGTTAAATATTCATTTAGTTGTGAATCAGTACAAGTTCCAAGTGATTTACATGTACCTTTAGAGGTATCAAAACTATTATTATCTAAGATATAAACAATTCCTGGATAAGTATCTAATACTGATTTATCTTTTGTATAGTTAACACTTGTACTCATAGACTTCATATGTTCAATACAGAATAAATCTGCAAGTTTATTATCATAACTAGCTTTAAAACTATAATCTATATCAATAGTTCCAATTTCTCGTAATGTGTTACATGCTGGTGTATTTTGATTATCAGTACATTTTGGATTTTTTCCAAGTTTACTAGTAAATGAATCTGGAAGTGATTCAAGTAATGCCGCATAAGATGGTTTACCTGCAGTTAAAAATCCTACTATTACTAAGATAAATAGAAAAATAGTAGCAATAATACCAATCATTTTAACATTTCTTTTAGCTTTTTCAAATTCAATATCTGTTTCAGTCTTTTTTATAACTTTTTTTCGTGTACTTTTAGTACTCATATATCTCACCTTACCTTATGGATAAAGTATAGCAAAGAAAAATATCTTTTTCAAGACATTTCCAAAAATCGATTAATTTACCTAATATACAAGTGTATTGATAGTGTAAAGTTTTTTATCAAATACTGTCCTCATATGTTTTTTAGTCAATTTCAAATATTTTATCTATATTAATGGTATCTAACTTTTTCTTAGTATAAAGTCTCATTAATACTTCACCTGGTTTAACTTTATCTCCTATTTCTTTTTCTAAGTAAACGCCAGCATCATAATCAATTTGTTCTTCTTTACTATTTCTTCCTGCTCCTAGATTATAAGATAGTTTTGCAACTTCTAAAGCATGTATCTTTCTTATAGTACCTTCTTTATTTGCTCTTATAATAATTTCTTCATCTTCTATTTTCAAGTTATCTATATTACCATGTTGATAGGTGATAAAGTCACAAAACTTTTGATAAGCTTCTAGACTATTGATACTATCTATTACTTCAGACTTTGCTTTTTCTAATGGTATATTTTTAGCAAGTGAGATTAAATTACTTGCAAGAATTACACATTCATCATAAAGTGGACCTTTCTCTAATCCTTTTAACACTTTAATAGCTTCTATTACTTCTAGTTTATTACCTATTGCTTTTCCAAGAGGGGTATTCATATCAGAATAAATAGTTGCTACTTTCCTATTATAACTTTTGCCTATTTCTATTAATAACTTACCAAGACGTTTAGCTTCTTCCCTATCTTTTAATAAAGCTCCTTCTCCTACTTTTATATCAATAACTATTTTATCTGCTCCACCTGCTATTTTCTTACTCATAATACTACTAGCAATTAAAGGGATACTCTCAGTTGTTGAAGTAGCATCTCGTAGAGCATATACTTTCTTATCAAGTGGTGTTAAGTCTTTAGTCTGAGATGTTACAACAATATTAATATCTTTTGCTTGTTTTTCTATTTCTTCTTCGGTTAAATCTACTTTAAATCCTTCAATGCTTTCTAGCTTATCAATAGTACCACCTGTGAATCCCAATCCTCTTCCACTCATCTTTATAAAAGGCACATTACAGCTTGCTACTATTGGTCCTATTATTAAGGTTGTCTTATCGCCTACTCCTCCGGTTGAATGTTTATCTACCTTTATGCCATCAATAAAAGATAAATTCAGTCTCTCCCCACTATTTAGAAAGATATCTGTTAACATTACAGTTTCTTTATCAGTCATATCATTTAAACAGATTGCCATTAGTAAAGCACTCATCTGATAATCTTTTACCTCATCATTAAGATAACCGTTAAACATTACTTCTAACTCTTCTTTAGTTAATTCTTCCTTATTCTTTTTCTTTTCAATTATTTCCTTTATCACTATTATCACCATCCTAATTATAAAAAAAAAGAGAAAGAAATACTAGTCTTTCAGCTTAACTTTTTATCTATTAAAGAAGCGCATCTTTTAGGATTAATTGTCAATAAGTGAAATACTCTTTCTGATTTTCTTATTTCCTTAATAAACTCAACTTCTTCTCTAGACATTCTTGTTTTTCTTTTTTTGACTACTACTTCAACTTCTCTTCCTAGTAAATTATCTAAACTTACTTCAAAAATATCTGCTAGGGCTACTATTGTTTCTAAAGTTGGAACTCTTGTTCCATTCTCATAGCAACAGATACTTACTTTCGTAACATTAATTAGTCTTCCTAATTCTTCTTGAGTTAAATCTTTTTCATTTCTTAACTCTTTAATTCTTTTTGCCAATAGCATTTTTACCACCTCGAATATATATTATATACTAGGTAAGCTACTTTTTCCATATAAGTTTACAAATAATTAACTTTGTTGTAATTAAAGGGTATTTTCTAATTAAATATCATTTTCTTTGACATTGCTAACTTTTTTACTTGATAAAAATGTTAGTCTTTCAGTAACTACTTCTAACTGATTTCTTTTACCCTGTTCAGTTTCAACAATTCTTGATTGTAATCTACCTTTAATTCCTACTATATCGCCAGTATGACAATAATCTTTAACAAGAGATGCTTTCTCTTCCCAAAGAATACAAGGGATAAAGTCAGTTTCATATAGTCCGTCCATATTTTTAAAACTTCTTGGAACAGCTAAAGTTAAATTACCAATCTTTTTGCCCTTATCAGTAGTATTTACAACTATATTGTTGGTTAGTCTTCCTACTAGAATTATTTCATTAAGCATGGAACTCCTCCTTTCAAGTAGCTACTCTAACATAATTAATATGCTCATTGCAAACAGGCAATTTTGCAAATTCACCTCTCCATTTTGGTATGTTTTGTTAAATTCGACCACTGAATTTGCAAAATCTAGGGGTAGTTTTAGGCCGAAAATACAAAAAAGGCATCTTAGAAAAAAATTTCTAAAGATTCCTTTTTATTAACTGGTTTAATTCAACGGCATACTCCATTGGTAATTCTTCTCTAAACTCTTCTAGAAAGCCTAAAACTATTAGTTCTTCACACTTTTCTTTAGGTATTCCTTTACTCATTAGATAGAATAAATTATCATCACTTATCTTTGATACTGTTGCTTCATGTTCTAAGCTAGAGGTTGTGTTTTCTACGATATTAGTAGGAATAGTATCACTTTTACTTTTAGCATCTAGTATTAAGGTATCACATTTAACCATTGCTTCGGCATCTTTTGCCTTACTATCTATTCTTACTTTACCTCTATAAGTAGCATTACCACCATTTCTTGCTATACTCTTAGAAATAATATTACTCTTAGTATTATTCCCTAGATGAATCATTCTAGCCCCTGTATCTTGGTCTTGGTTAGAACTTGCTAAAGAAATAGTCACACAAGTTCCTCTACTATTATCTCCTTTTAAGATACAACAAGGATACTTCATCGTAAGTTTACTACCAATATTACCATCAATCCATTCCATTGTTCCATTAGTATCAACTAAAGCTCTTTTAGTAACTAGGTTATAAACATTAGGAGCCCAGTTTTGAATGGTAGTATAACGGCACTTACTATTCTTTCCCACATAAATTTCTACAACAGCAGCATGAAGAGAGTCTTCACTATAAGTAGGAGCGGTACATCCCTCTATATAATGTAGTTCACTATCATCATCTACAATAATTAAAGTTCGCTCAAATTGACCCATATTTTTACTATTTATTCTAAAATAACTTTGAAGTGGTCTATCTAGTTTAGTATGAGGAGGAATATAGATGAAGCTTCCACCTGAGAAAACACTACTATTTAAAGCAGCATACTTATTTTCTTTAAAAGATACTATCTTACCAAAGTATTTTAAAGCTATATCTTTATGATTCTTTAAGGCATCTTCAATAGAGGTAAAGATAATATGTTTAGACTCTAACTCATCTAACATCTTATGATAAATTACTTCACTTTCATATTGAACACCCATACCACCCATATGCTGTTCACTCTCAAGTACACCTAAGTTTTCTAGTTCTTCTTTAACTGGTTTTAAGACTTGATTCCAATCATTTCTTAGGGTGTCATCTTGTGACTTATAATAAGTTATTTTATCAAAATCAAGTTTAAAATCCGGTCCAAATGGTAGTTTATCACTCATACTTTCAAATTGTTTATATGCTTCTAATCTATAGTCTTTTACCCAACTATCTTCTCCTTTATGATTAGAAATACTAACAATGTTTTCTTTTGATAAACCTTTTATTTCCATTGTTTCACCTTCTGTCTACTTCTCTCTCTTTCTCTAAAATACTCATCTATTTCTTCTTTTTTACTATATTCATTTTTAATTATTCTAATCATTTTAAATGGTTGTTTTAACTCTGTTAATCTATTTATTGCTATACCAACTCTATCTTTAAAATAATATGTTGAATTTAAAATATAATCTTCAATAGTATCCAGTTCAACACTATCTTTCTTAAATAATTCGCTACATTTAGTTCTAGTTAACAAATAGCATTCACCATTAGTATCAATATCACTAAGTAACATAACCTTAGTTCCATAATCTTCTCCATCTATAGTTCTATTAGGATAAGGTACTCTTTCATAAGTTGGATGTTCTTCTTTTGTAATAACGTTATAAAAAGAATTATCTTGATGATAAACAAAAGCATAAGAGATAGGTTCCATCACTTCTATTCCTTTTTCTTTATCAGCATATTTTACTTCTGCTAGGTATAAATCATTTGTATTAAATTTTTCTTTCATTTTAATTTCTCCAATATCTTTTCTATAGTAACTTTTGGTAATAAGGCACATTTTTTTCTATTAGGTTGTAAAGCAACACTATCATAGATAGTTAATTCTTCAAGTAAGTCCTTATCATAGTCTTCTTCATTTATCATCTTTTGATAGTTTTCTAAGATATTTTTTACTTCTTCTATACTTTTACCAACTATCTTTTGTAAGAAAAGAGAAGTAGCTGATGTTGAAATAGCACATGCTTCTCCGTCAAAGTTAGCATCAACTACCTTTCCATCTTCTAGTTTTAATTCTATATCAATATTATCAATACAACTTTCGTTATTAGTATTTGCTTTAACATATCCTTCTTCTTTTTTTAATCCTTTATGAAAAGGATGTTCATAATTTTCTACAATCATTTCTCTTCTTAATTCTTGATCTATTTCCATATTCTTCACCTACAATACTATTTTATATAAATCTTCACTATTTTTTAGAGCATCTATTAGTTTATCTATTTCTTCTTTGGTATTATAAAAGTATAAACTAATACGACAAGTATTTTTAATATTAATCTCTTCTTTTAATACTTTAGCACAGTGGTTACCTGCTCTTACACAAATATTATAATGATCAAGATATAAGGCTGTATCTTGACTAAATATACCTTCTAGGTTAAAAGCAGCAATTCCTCCTTTACTAGTAGTATTATAAAGAATAACTTTATCTATTTCTTGTAATCTTTTAATAAGATATTCTTTTAGTTCTCTTTCATATTTTTCTATATTATCCATTCCTATTTTAGTAAGATAATCAATAGCTGCCCCAAGTCCTATTACTTCAGCGATTGGTGGTGTACCAGCTTCTAATCTTGTTGGAACAGTTTTAAATTCCATATTGCCATCACTATCAAAGGACTGATTCATTCCTCCACCATATTCGATAGGTCGCATTGCTTCTAAATATTCTTTTTTAGCATATAAAACTCCTACTCCTGTTGGTCCTAACATCTTATGAGCAGAAAATGTTAAGAAATCAATATTATCTTTTATTACATCTGTTTTTTGATGAGGTACACTTTGAGCACCATCTACTACAAATAGAATATCTCTATCATGACATAACTTACCTATCTTATTGATATCTCTAACATCACCGATGACATTAGTTACAGCAGCAAGAGATATTACTTTAGTTTTAGCTGTTATATATTTTTCTAAGGTAGTATAAGAAAGTTCATGATTTTCTTCCAATGGAACAAACACTACTTTTATATTTTTTCTTCTTGCTAAGATAAGCCAGGGAAGAACAGCTGATGCATGTTCTGCTTTACTAATGATTACCTCATCACCACTAGTTAAATAGTCTTCCATAAAACCGAATACTACTCTATTTAGAGAATCAGTTGCTCCTTCGGTAAAGACTATCTCATCTTCACTAGAAGCATTTATAAAGTTCTTTACTTTAGTTCTAACTTTTTCATACTCATCACTAGCTTTTAGACTTATTTTATAATCTCCTCTATGAATATTAGCTGGATAGTTATAATAATAATCAGTCATTTTTTCAACTACACTTTTAGGTTTTAGAGTAGTTGCTCCATTATCAAAGTAAATTAAACCAGTTGATAGAATGGGAAAATCTTCTCTATTCATGAAAAAACACCTCCTAACTTATTATTTTTAAGATATTATCATTTATTAGTTTAATATAATTATCATCTTTTGCATCGTTTAGTAAAAAGGATTGTAATAGTAGTCGCTTACTTTCTTTTGAACCTATCCCTTTAGTTTTTAAATAAAAGATAATATCACTAGGAAATGGTCCAATATAAGCTGAATGATTAGCAACTACATCAAATTCATCTATATAAAGATTGGGATTTATCTCTCCTTTGGCCATAGCAAATGGATGAATCATACTATCTTGATTACAAATACAACCCTTTAATCCTTTAGGTACTACCCCATCAATATTAAAGGTTAAATCTCCTTCTTTATAACTTACTCCATGACAAATAACATTACTCTTAGTATTTTCATCTTCATGATAAACTACTATGTTATTTAATATTTTTTTAGAAGTAATAGCTGTTAAGAAGAGATTAATTTCTCCTTCATTCATTAGATGAATTTCTATTTTAGAGGATAAGTCATTAACAAAGATATAACAATTTACTTTAGCTTTTACTAATAATTTACAAGTAACATTATCTTTTAGATTTAGATAAATAACATCATCTTCTAAAAATACATAACTACTATCTTTATCTACTTCTATATACTTTTCATCATCTAATAATATTTTATTCTCTAGCATCATTATCACTCATTTCATTTTCCCTAAGATAACCATTACTTTCTATTTCTTTAGCAAATTCAAATGGTCCTGTCTTAACTATCTTTCCATCTATCATCTCATGAACATAATCAGGATGAATTAGTGATAATATTCTACTATAGTGAGTTATTATTAAAATAGCAGTATCAGGATTTTCTTCTTTATATTTATTAATACTTTCACATACTATTTTTAAACTATCAACATCTAGCCCACTATCTAACTCATCTAAAAGAATAAGTTTTGGTTTAAGTATCTTTAACTGTAACACTTCATTTTTCTTCTTTTCTCCACCAGAAAAGCCTTGATTTACATAACGATGAATCATTTCTTTATCCATTTTTAATTCTTCGGTTTCTTTATTTAAGTCTTTAATAAAGGTATAAAGATTAAGTCTTTCCCCGGTTCTTTCAGTAAGAGCTGTTCTTAATACTTCTCTATTAGTAACTCCTATTATAGTCTTAGGATCTTGCATTACATAATAAATACCACATCTTGCTATATAGTCTGTTTCTTTATCTAACATTTCTTCATTATTAAATTTGATACTACCAGATTTAACAAGATATTTCTTATCTCCCATAATTACTTTAGCAAGGGTACTTTTTCCTACTCCATTAGGACCCATTATCGCATGTATTTCCCCTTCTTTTATATTAAGTGAGAAGTCTTTTAATACTTTCTTTCCACTTTCTTTAACATCTACTACTAAATTTTCTATATTTAACACTAATATCACCTTTCTTTCTTGGCGTTTTTATTATAGCATTATTTTTATATTTTGCATAATATATTGCCAAAATTAGCTAAAAAAAGTACAATGTTTTTAGGAGGATTTGTTATGAGTGATTGTTTATTTTGTAAAATTATCGATGGTAGTATTCCATCTTATACAGTATATGAAGATGATAAGGTTAAGGTTTTCTTAGATATTAATCCTAATAATGATGGTCATTTACTAGTTATTTCTAAAGAACATAAAGCTAATCTTTATGAGATGGATGATGATACTTTAATTTATATGTTAAATATTATTAGAGAAAAATTAAAACCTATCTTAAGTGATAAGTTAAATATTGATGGATTAACTATTTCTCAGAATAATGATTATGGTCAAGAGGTAAAACACTTTCATATTCATGTTATTCCAAGATATAAAAATGATAAATTCCCACTAGCTTCTGATTGTTCTAAAGTAGAAGATGTTTATCATAAGTTAGTTGATTAATGAAAAGGAGTATAATAAAGCTCCTTTTTATAATACTTATAATATATTTATCTTTTTAATATCTTTATTTGATACAATTTTCTTTTTTCATATCCAATAAAAATTTATCAAAATCAGATTCAAATAGTCTATCTTGAACTACCATATATTTTTCAAATCCTTGAATCAAATATAACTTAAGTGCAAGGTCTACTCTAAGACAATATCTAGATGTGCAAATGTGCCTCCATCATATTTTCCTCTTTTACTTACAAAACCCTTAGCATTTGTAGTACTTATCCATCTAGAAGGACTCATTGTAAAAGAATTATTTGCAGAGTCATTTTTAAACTCGCGAGATTCCGCTAGTTTAAAAGTTTCATTAAACAGTTCCTCCCAAAGTGAATAAAAATCAAAAGAACTTTTATTGCTAGACATTATACTATAATTCCAATTTTTTCTTAACCATAAGCTCACTATTTTTGTACTCACATCTAACTTATAATATATTTAATAAATTTTGAAAATAGTTTTTAATTAAATAATTAATTTTTTAAGATATCTCGTACTAATTATTTTATAAAAAAAGAACAAATAAAATCTATTAAGAAAATTATAATAAATATATTAGTTAAAATTCTAGGTACCTTAGGTACTATCTTATCTAAGTATTTTCTCGCTATAAATAAAAATATATAACTAGCAATAACCCAACCAAGTGATACTTCAACTGCTATATATTTACCATAATTGAATCTAAAACTACTATAATCCCAATAAGATTTATGAAGAAAAAATTCTACTAAGTGGCCACCAATTAATTCAAGAATAGTTAAGATAAAAAAATTTAATAATAGTGTTATTAAAATCTTTCCCCATTTAGAAATATTAAACTTAGTAAAAGCAAACTTTTCAATTAATAACATTACTACTATTCCAAATCCATATACTGGCATCCAAGGTCCTACAAATGGATTATTAGTTAAATGATGATGAATAACTAAATGAAGAATATTTTCATAAATATAACCAATTACGGAAAAAATAAAAAAGTATGATAAATAATAATACATAATAATCACCATACTTAGTTTTTAC
>CAKOYC010000004.1 GCA_934130265.1 uncultured Bacilli bacterium | reverse complement strand
ATCGGTGCACCGCCTGTGGTAAGCAGACAAAAACTCTGACCCAAAAAATGTTCTTTCCAAAGCTTTTGACGTATTTGCGGAAATTCTTTCTTCAAAAGTATACTGCTTGCACTTTTGTATGCGTTTATGAATTTGCTTATTTCTGTATTTGGATGTGCTTTGAAGAGAATATGTACATAATATTTGTCGCGATTCCATTCTTGTAATGTAATATTGTATTTCGGTGATATGTACTCAAATATCTCCTTTGCTCTATCCGATATGTGGTCATCAAATACTTTTCTACGATATTTTACAACAAGTACAAGATGATAGTGCATCAAAAATACTGAATGTGCATTATTGTCTAATTCCATCGTATATCACCTTTTTTTCTTTATTGACTGGCTTTATTATATCATGAATTTAGTATTCTTCAAGCATAAGTAAACGCAATTCATCCCCCACCTTAGAGGTGAGGGACTTCTTACTACAAAAGGTTAAAGCTTTTCTCTTTTAATAAATCTTTAAATGCATAGCCTATCGCTCTTTTTGTTGTTAATTTGCTCATTTATCGTCACCATTAATATTATATAAGAAAAAAAACATGAAATAAATAATTATTCCATATTTTTTCTACTTAAACAAACCACTATCTTTTAAAAGTATCTCTATATCTGTACCTTTAGCTTTTTTCATTACAACTTTAATTAATTGTTTTTCTACAAAAGTAAGGGGAAGTTCATCTACTGTTTTTTTATCAACAGCATAATAACAAGCTTTTAATAGTTCCCTAACATCATATTTACTACCCCAAACTTCAGGAACTGCTCTATCTACTTTTAAAAGTGTATAAACAGCTTCCATACCAGTACGTATTGAATATTCTGTAGTAAAAATAGTATCTCTTGGTGTTTCAGCAAATTGTCCAACAAAAGCAAAATTGACACTATTTTTTGGTACTACTAATGGTCTATCTTTTTCCCTTCGAGGTTGGAAAAAGGCATTTATATAAGGCATATAACAAGTTGTTGTATTACAAATATCTGCATACTTTTCAATTTCATTAATTGGTAAACCAATATGATAAAGCCATTCTTCACATACTTCTTTTCCAGCACATTCTTTTATAGGTTTCTTAACAAAATTACCAGACTTATTAGTGTTTAAAGCATATAGCCAAACTAAAACACTATTCTTGTTTTGAGACTTAAACTGTGGTTGACGATTAATAGTCCATGATAAATACCAATTTTCCATACTATCTTTAACTGTTACTATACCACCAGTTGTTACTTTACCATCTCTAGGATCGCGTTTACAGATATTTATAATATGTTTAATAATATCATCGTCACTTACTTCTATAGTAGCACTCATCCAGTTAGTTTTATCTACATGATTGCAAAACTTATCAGGATTTCCAAATTCACCATTACTAACTTGAGAAGCAATATTCTTCCATAAATCCCAAGATTCACCCTTACCATTTTTAATAATTGATAAATCAGGGGCATTATCTTGATCACCATAACATGAAGTATCAGTACAACAACCATTAGTGATAAAGACTAAGTCATCTTCCGTTAAATCAATTTCTTTAGTTTCACCATCATTTTCATAAACAATCTTAGTTGCTACTTTCTTATTTTGTTTTGATTTAAATATAACATTTTTAACATCTATTCCATAATCAATCTTTACACCATTATTTTTTAAATACTTAATAAGTGGTAAAATCATTGATTCATATTGATTATATTTAGTAAATCTTAAAGCTGAAAAGTCAGGTAAACCATCTATATGATGTACATATCTACATAAATATCTTTTCATTTCAAGAGCTGAAGACCACTTTTGAAATGCAAACATCGTTTGCCAATATAACCAGAAATTAGTCTTCCAAAATGATTCTGGTAAAACATCAGAAATTTTTTTGTTTTCTAGAGTCTTGTCTGGAGTAAGAAATAATTTTGATAAAGCCATAGCAGACTCTCTATCAAGTTTAAATAATTTATCAGTATGGGCATCTTCTCCACAATTAATAGTAGCTCTACATAATGAATAATTAGGATCATGTTTATTTAACCAATAATATTCATCTAGAACTGATATATCTGGTGTTTCAATAGATGGTACACTTCTAAACATATCCCACATACATTCAAAATGGTTATCCATTTCTCTACCACCACGCATATAAAATCCTTTAGTAATATCTTTTCTTCCATCACATGAGCCACCTGCTAAATCTAACTTTTCTAACAAGTGAATATGCTCACCTTTCATTCTTCCATCCCTTACTAAATAAAATGCTGCAG
The DNA here is from genome assembly GCA_934130265.1 of uncultured Bacilli bacterium. Taxonomy (GTDB): domain Bacteria; phylum Bacillota_I; class Bacilli_A; order RF39; family UBA660; genus Onthousia. The sequence continues at coordinate 27,339 of CAKOYC010000004.1, read as the reverse complement.
AAAGCCCTGCTAAGCCAGTTCCAATAATATATGCAGATTTTTTATCTACCCCTTCTGGTTTTTCTGGACGAGCAAACGCTTCATAAGTTCCTGCTCCATAATACATATTTATCCCTCCTATTATTAATTAACATATAAATCATATAATTATTAATTATTATTTACAACAATCAATGTTATTATACTGTCAAAAAATAAGACAAAAAGACAAAATTGTAATAAATTAAAACATCTAATAAGCATATAACTACTAGATGTTTTTTATTAATTATTTTATAGCAGAAGACTGTAAAGCAGTAATAGCAATTACCCCAACTATATCACTAGCATTACATCCTCTAGATAAATCATTTATTGGTTTAGCAAGTCCTTGAGTAACTGGACCATAAGCTTTAGCAAGTCCTAATCTTTCTGTTATCTTATAAGCAATATTACCAGCATCTAAATCAGGAAATACTAAAACATTGGCAGAACCTGCTACTTTTGAACCAGGCGCTTTTCGCTCTCCTATTTCTTTAACAATGGCAGCATCAAACTGTAATTCACCATCTAAAGTGATATCTTTTAAACTTTCCCTAGCAAGTTCTACCGCTTTTACTACTTTTTCACTATCAGGACATTTTGAAGATCCATAAGTAGAATGTGATAGAAAAGCTACTTTCGGCGTATCTTCTACTAATAATTCAAAACTTTCAGCACTGCTTTTAGCAATATCTACTAATTGTTCACTAGTAGGATTTTGATTTAATCCACAATCTGAATAGATAAATACTCCATTAGAACCATACTGCTTTTGTGGAGTATCCATCAAAAAGAAAGATGATGCTGTCTTAGTATTAGGTGCTGTCTTAATAATTTGTAAAGCTACACGTAAAGTATCAGAACTAGAGTGAACTGCTCCACTAACCATTCCATCAGCATAATTAAGTTTAACAAGCATAGCCCCAAAATAAGGATAGTCGTTAGTAAGTATTTCACTAGCCTTATCAAGAGTCATTCCTTTCTTCTTTCTTAACTCATAATAAGTATTAACACATAAATCAAAGTCAGCAAACTTAACTGGTTCTATTATCTTACACCCATCAAGAGAAATATTATTTTCCTTGGCTAAAGATAAAATATCTTCTTCCTTACCAATCAAATAAATATCAGCAATATTTTCCCTAATAGCAATAGCAGCCGCTTCTAAAGTTCTAATATCATCTGTTTCTGGTAATACTATCTTCTTCTTCTCATTTTTCTTTACTCTATCAATTATCTTTTCTATAAAATCCATATTTTTACTCCTCCTCTAATTTACTTTCCCCTGTTTTATAATCAATGGTAACTCCTTTTTGAACATTATATACATAAACATTAAATGATAATTTTCCCTTATCTTCAATTGAATATGCTTCCATATATGCTCCATTTGCTACTAAATTATCACCGTCAAAAACAGGTGTTACTCTATATAAAACATGATTGTTAGTTTCTTTTATATAATTAGCTACTTTATTTTCAAAAGGTAACATTCCATCTACATTCATACTTCTAGTACAAGTCATTAAATTTTTGGGATTAGCATTTTGTCCTGTTAATTGATGGGCAATTAAATGACATCTATTATATAAATATTTTCCATCAACAAAATCATACTTAACTGTATGCCATCCAGCTGGTTTAATCATCCCTATACTACCTCTTTTAGTAGTTGGCATTGTACTTTTACTAACAAGAGCAAAAGCTACTCCTACTCTACCTAAGGAATCTAAATCACTATATTCTTCTTTTTCTGTTAACTCTTTTTCACTATCTGTAAATGTTGGTTTATTATTATTTACCTCTTTATAAGGTTGATTATCATAACTCGGTATACTAATAACGTCACTTGTATTATTACTATTATCTTTATAAGCATAAGATGGTAATATATATTGATAACTAACTACTGCTATTAAGACAATTAAACTTAACAGTGATGTTACTAGTTTCTTATTCTTTCTACTCATCAAACCATCCTTTCCCTATTTATTGTATCATAAGATTACAAGATTTTTTAGAAATTTATTTTCTTATTTAATACTTTATGATAAACTTTAAATAAAGATGGAGGATTTATGAAAAAGAAGAAGAAAAGAAAAAAGATTATTACCTTTATTACACTCTTCATTATAATAATTATTATATTGGTATATCTAGCATCAACTAATAAAATTGAAATAAAAATTCCATTTACGGATATTAATACAACTAAAACAGAAAAGAAAAAATTAACTATATATGATGAAGATAGTAATAAAAGACCAATTGCTGTTATGATAGATAATAATGTTGGTTACTCTTCTCAAGTAGGATTACAAGATGCTTTTGTAACATATGAGGCAATAGTAGAAGGTGGTCTTACTAGAATGATGGCTATATTTAAAGATACTAATACTTCTTTAATAGGACCAGTTAGAAGTTCTAGACACTACTTTTTAGATTATGCTTTAGAATACGATTCTCTTTATGCCCACTATGGTTGGAGTACTTTTGCTGAAAATGATATTAAATCTTTAAGAGTAAATAATATCAATGGATTATATGTAGATAGTGCTTACTGGCGTGATAGAAAGATTGCTGCTCCCCATAATGTTTTTACTAACATAGAAACTTTATATAAGAGTGCGGAAAATCTTGGTTATCAAACAACTACCGATGAATGGGAAGCTCTACCAATAACTAGTGACAATGTAGATTTAACAAAAATAAAGAATAAGACTTGCACTGATACTGATTGTGATACTGGTATAGTACAAGCTAACAAAGTAACTATTCCCTATTCTAATAGTCAAACAAGAAGTTATGCCTATGATAGTGAAAGAAAAGTTTATCTAAGATATATGAATCATAATGCTCATATAGATAGAGATAGTAAAGAACAATATCATTATAAAAATATTATTATTATCAAGGTTAAAAATAAAACTTTAGATAGTTATGGTAGGCAAGACTTGGATACCACAGGTACTAAAGAAGCATATTATATAACAAATGGATATGCCATACCAATAACTGCTAGGAAAGATTCAAGAAGTGGTAAAACTATCTATAGTTATATGGATGGTAGCGAGGTTAGACTAAATGATGGAAATACTTTCATTCAAATAGAGCCTGTTAATATGACTCCATCGTTTGAATAAAAAAGAACATTTTAAAAGTGACAATTAATACTTTTAAAATGTTTTTTCTTGTATATTTTTATTTATCACAATATCTCTATTAGTTAAAATATCAGAATAATTAGATATTCTTAATGTATCATCAATAAATAACCTATCATCTGTCATATTATTTACTAGTTGTAAATATTCCTTAGATGTATTATGATTACTAGCAATTAAATCTAAAGTCTGTCCTCCACCAACTCTAGTCAATAAATCAAAATCATCAGATTTACTAATATACTCTTGAAATCTAAGTAATCCTTCAGTAAGACAGTCAGTAAATTTGTTAACATCTGCATTACTATCAACTGCTATTGTTACAAAACGACTAGCACCTTTTTCACCCAAAGAGCTTTCAACTGGTGATTCCTTTAATGTTTGATAACCATTATCATCATATCCCTTTATCCCACATTGAACACCAACATTAGTTAATTCAGCTCTACTTAAAGAACTGTTAATACTTATTGCTAAAGGATCAGTCTGATTATCACGATCAGTATATTGACCAATTACTTTTGTTTTACCATCATTATTGTAATCAATCAAACTTACATATGTTTCACTACCATTCATATTCTCTATACTATAAGAATCATCAACAACCTGAATAGAAACGCCCTCACTAGTCAAATTGTTTGCAAGTGAACTCATAAATTCATCTTGCACGCCATCATTTACTAAAACAATATTCAAATCATTTAAGTCTGTAATATCTACATAAATTGTATCATCAATTACTACGTTATCCGTTGCAACTGCCTCAGTTTCAGCTTGATTAGTAGAAGCATTATATGCCATTGAAAAGGCAGGAATTGCTACAGCAAAAACAGCCATACCCACCCTAGTTCTAAATCTTTGTTTTGCCTTTTTTTGTTTTTCAATTTTAGCATTTCTTAACATCTGCTTTTTTCGCTGATTTAAATCAATAATTTTAGACTCATTTATTTCTAGATTTCTTACCATAATGTCACCTACTTCTTCTCACTAATTATTGTTAAAAGTTTTATAATCTCACCAAAACCATATATTAAGGAACAAAATACAAAGCTAACTAACCAAAATATTAAAGTTAGAGCAAGATTATACTCTGTATTAGTACATGTTTTAAATAAAGTTGATGTTTCTGTACAAGCTGGAAAAATATTACCTAAAATAATACCAGTTATAAAGAAGAAAATAAATAATAGATAAGCTAGTTTTTGATAAAAGTTATGCTCTCTAGTCTTAGTTACCTCTTTACTAATCTTTTTTAACTTTGGAAGAGGTTTCTTTTCTACTTCTATCTCATCAAATAAATCTTTCATTATTTATCACTCTCCTCTTCTTTTTTAATTTTTTTCTTTTTAGAAGAAGATATTTTCATATCATCATATTCTTTATATAAAGATATATATCTAGCAAATAGAAAGTAGAATAAGACTTCTAGTAAGGAAATAACTATACTTTCAAATGATGTTGAATTAATAAGTGCTACTACTAAATGAATAACTAATAAAGTAGTAATTAAATAGAAATACTGTTCATTCTTTAACTCTACTATTACACTAGTACGCAAATGAAGCTCCTTACCAATTACTGTATTTGAGATAAAAGCATATAGAAAATAAACTGTAAATAGTATATTAATTCCCAACTGCAAAAGAGAAGCTAAACCAAATGATTGAAATACCGTAAACATACTTGCTAAGGTTATTAAGCCAAAGAATATAAGCATAATTACATTTAAATGATCAAAGTATTTTTTTCCCACTTTAAAGTGAAGCATAACAAAATAGATTAAGGTTAAAACATAAATACTATTATGATTTAAAATAGATCTAATAATATCAGATGTTCCTAGTTGACTATTAATTGCAAATGACTGTGATAAAATTATTAGTACTATTAATAAACCAATAATAACATAAGTAACCATTCGTGGACTATCAAACCAATCTTTTTCTTTATTATTTTTCATATAAACACCTTCTTTTTATTTAATATTAATTATTAACTTCTCTTATTTTAGTTTTTCTTCTATATACTTTTTTACTTACTAATTTATAATCTTTTTCTATTTCCTTAAGACTATCATATTTCTTATCTACCTTTTCGTTTAGCATAGTAACAAGTAAATCTTTCTCATAATAATTATTAAGAACTAGTTTTCCCTTCTTAGAAAGATTATAAATAGTTTTACTATCATTAGCTTCATATTCTTTATCATCATTCCAATCAGTTACTCTATAAAGTGTATAGCTTTTATTTCCTACTAATTCTCTATCTATTAGATATTCTCCACATTTAAGTGTTACTTTTTTACCTTCTTTTAAGAATTCCACTTTAGATTCATAAAGGTCACAGTTCTTACCATTGAAAGGATTTTTAATTGGTGATATCAAATCTAACTTTAACATCTCATATAAATATATTGTACCTTCATCTTTGAAATTATAATTAATAGCATTCATAGCCATTACTCTAGCATTAAAGTTAAATACTTGATATTTTTCTTTATTACTTAATTTAAGAATTGCTACTAGCAAAATAGCGGTTAATACTAAACAAACAACAGCTACTGTTAAAAATTCATATGCTCCAAAACCTTTATTATTTTTTTTCTTCTTTTTCTTATTCTTTTTCATACGCCAACAACTTTCTTTCAAAATTATCATCTACTAATTTTATGGTATCAACACTAACTTTTAGTGATGATGTATAGTCGCCTTTAAAGAAAAGATTTCTTGCTCTATTAATTCCTTCTTCTATATCTTCATGAAGAGGAATATATCTATTGCCATAAACAATAGCCATTTCACTCATCTTAGCAGTTTTGATCATTGAAACAGTTGTATTATAAAGTTTTAGAACTAAATCTCTAGCTGTATCTACTCTAGTATTTAATGTTTTAATAGCAATTGGTTTTTTAGATAGCTCTTTTATTACCTCTAAGATAGCTTCATTAGCTTCACTAAGTTCAACAAAGTATCTATCTTCAATAACTGGTAATTTATACTCTCTCATTTTTTCTTTACATTCTTTTAACAGTCTTTCAATCTCTTCTAGTTGTTCTCTTGCTCTTTGTTCATCTTCATACATATTACCAAGTGATTTTAAAGCAATATCTAGAGTTGATTCTACTTGTTTTAATCTATTAGATAACTTTTCTACTTCATCATTAACACTAGAGTAAGGTGTCGCTTTATTCTTAACTTTTTCTAGCATCTTATGATGATCATCTTTTATAACTATTAAATCTTTATTAACTTCATCAATTATTTTTACATCTTCTTTATTTAAATCATACATATTCTCAATATCATCTAATTGTTCATATATATCGGTTACTAGTTTGACTGTTTTATTTAGTTTCTTTTCAAAATCTTTACTTGCTTCTTCATATACTTTACGTGATAATCTTTCTTTTTCAAAGGCCACAAAAATACTATCTAAATAGTCTAATATTGTCTTAAGTTCAAACATACAGTCTTCTAAGTTTAAGACTTTAATTCTATCTAGAATAACACTTACATTCTTTTTAGCTTCCGCCATATTATCATCAATACTTAAAAAGTCTAATGGATAGCCATCACTTTCCATTTTTTCCTTAGTATCTTCTATTTCTTTTATTCTCTTAGGAACCATTTGTTTACACATCAATAGTAAATCAGGTACTTCAGAAATAACTATTTCCATATGCTCAATCATAGTATCAAGAGCTTTTACAATATGAACTACATCTGTATACTGATTCTGATCCATAGCTGTTTCAAACTCCAAGAATCTTTTTTCAATATTCTCTAATTGTAATTCTATTGCTTCAGCCATTTCTTCATAGAGGTTTTTATGATCTTGATATTCTTTATTTAATTCTCTATATTTAGTTTTTAATTTAGTAATTATATTTCGGTACTTTTCTTCACTAAGAGTAATTTCTTTAATCTGGTCAAGCAAATAATTAGCTCGTTCTTTTGCTTTATATAAACCTATCTCACACTTACTTATTTTACTCTTAGCAAGATTATATTCCTTTTTATCAATCAATGTATCAAGTTCAATTAACAAATCATCTATTTTAGGAAGTTCTTCATCTTTAATATAAGCAAATTCATCTTGCCATTTCTGATATTTCTCTTCCATCTTTTCATTCTTTATAATCGGTTCTAGTTTAGAAAGTTCAAGAAGCACAGGGGTACTTCCAATTAAGTTTTTTTCTGTATCTAAATTTTTACATAATTTTAAATAATAGTTTTTCCTTTTTTTCTTTAAAACAACGATAAGCACAATAATAAGAATGATTACAATTAAAATTCCAGTCAAAACATATAGTAATGTTCCTTTCATATAGCTCACCACCTACTATTTAATAATACCATAATCCTAGTTTTTTAGCTACAAAATATTTGACAAATCTACAATTTTATATTACAATAAATCTGCAATTTTACTTGAACAGCAATATTTCGCCTTTTTATATGTGTTTTTTGAAAGTTTCAAGTACCTTCTTTGCTGTGAAGCGAAAGGACAAAACAAAACTCCCATAGAAAGTGTTGGAAATAATTTTTCAAGAAGATGCAATTTATTAAAAGAAAGGAGGATTTTTATGGCAAGATATACTGGACCTAGTTATAAACAATCTCGTCGTGTTGGTTTTTCTTTAACTGAAACTGGTAAAGAATTAGCTAAACGTCCTTATGGACCTGGTCAACATGGTAAAGATAGAAAAGGTAAACCTAGTGATTACTCTAATCAATTAAAAGAAAAGCAAAAATTACGTTTCATGTATGGTGTTGACGAAAGACAATTCCGTAAGACATTTGATGAAGCTAGTAAAATGGCTGGAGTTCACGGTACTAATTTCTTAATCTTACTTGAATCTCGTCTTGATAACTTAGTTTATCGTATGGGATTTGCTACTACTCGTCGTGGAGCTAGACAACTTGTAAACCACGGACATATTACTGTTGATGGTAAGAAAGTTGATATTCCTTCATATAGAGTTAAACCAGGAAGCAAGATTGCTTTAAAGGAAAATTCTAAAGATCATAAAGCTGCACTTGACGCTGTTTCTAAGGTTACTAAGCGTGTAGAATATGTTACTTTTGATGAAAACAAATTAGAAGGGACTTACGTTAGATATCCTGAACGTAGTGAATTAAATGCAGATATCAATGAATCATTAATCGTTGAATTCTATAACAAGTAAAAAGACTTATTAACAAAGTCTTTTTTCTTATGATATAAATATAGCATCAGTATACTTATCAATAATAGATAGTATACTTTTTTCTGCTATAATTAAAATTTTTCCTTCTTTATATTTGTTATTAAGTTCCTTTATAAAAGAAGTAACATTTTCTTCTAATTCTTTATCTAGAGCATCTACTTTATTTACTATAAGCTTATCACCTACTAATAATAAAGCTGTTCCAAAAGAAGCTATAGAAGTATCAGTATAACAATAATCAATTGAAATACCTTTCATAGTTAGAGCAAAAACTCTAGCCATTCTTATTCCTTTCTCACTTAAAGGAGGATTCTTTTCAACAGATAAATCTTTAGCAAATGGTTCTAATAAATAATATTTCATTATTTAACTATCTTTCCATTCTTATTATACTTCAAGAAGTAAGGGATTAAATCTTTATTATTACCACCTAATTCTTTAGAAGATGTTTGTCCAACAATCGTATAGCCATATTTTGTTACTAACATATCACTAAAGTAAATATCTCTACTACCTGTCTCTGTTTTTTTAGTAATTTCTTCTCCATCTTTCTTATATTTAGCAAAGATACCACTATATCTAAAGACATTATAAGAATCAGTTGATTCCTTTTTATCTTTCTTAGCTGTATGACCAATAGCTACTATATTATCACCATCTACTACTACTTTATTAAATCTAGCAGAACTATTAACTCTATATCTCTTTTCATATTTGATATTACCATCTTTATCATATCTTAGTAAGACTGCTTCTGTTTTCTTATCTTTATCATCTGCTTCTATATTAGTTGTTTTTCCACCTACAACTACAAAATCATCATCTACTTTAGCCATTGATGAGAAACCAACTACATCCGTATATTCATAAGTCTTAACGAATTCTTTTTCACCCGTTTTACTAAATTTAGCAAAGAATCCATATCTAGTAGCATCTTTTCCGACAAGATAAATTGCATCATCATCTACTACTACATCATTAAATATTCCTGATTTACTACCACCATAATTAGTACGCCATTTCTCTTTTAAGTCAAAGTCATATTTAACCATAATAGCTCCACCATCAGGATCATTTCCGATAGTCATATTCTCTAAAATACTTTGTCCTATAACTAAATACCCATCATCCATTACTACTACTTTAGTAAACTTAGTATCACCTGCTATTTGTAAAGTCTTAGAATTTATTTGCTTACCATTTTTATCATAGATAACAATTAACCCATCTTTAGTTTTTTCTTTAACTTGAGTCTTAGTATAAGCGGCAGAACCTACAGCAATATAACCATCTTTAGTTTGTTTAGCATCATAGAAATAAGAATCATATCCTTTAGTATAAGCACTTTCAAATACTATTTTTTTATTCTTATCATATTTAACTAACTTAGCTTTTTGATAGTCTTTACTATACTTATTATATTTACTATGTTTAAAGTCACTACTACCACTACCAAGATAACCATCTTTTAGTTTTTTAATTGAACTTAAGGTATCAACATAAACAGTATTATTATTAGCTTGATAAATTTTAACTCCTATATAAATACCTTCCACTACTATAATAGCAATACACACTACCACCAAAAATTTTAACCACTTTAATAATTTTTTATTCTTTTCCATCTTTTCACCTACTTAAATACTATAATGAAGTACTTCTTCTTTCCTCTTCTAATTATAATATATTTATCTTCAATTGCAACTTCTTTTGTAACCGTAAATTCTAAATCTGTTATTTTTTTGCCGTTTACACTAATACTTCCATTAGTAATAAATTCACGAGCTTCTCTTTTACTTTTACAAATTCCCATTTCTACTAATAAATCTACTAACAAATATTCTTTATCTATTTCTTGTTGTTCTATTCCCTTAAAGGCTTGTTCTATTTCTTTAGAAGTTAAAGATGCTATATCACCACTAAATAATGATTCACTTATCTTAACTGCTTGTTTATAGGCATCCTCTCCATGAAGATATGTTATTACTTCATAAGCTAATCTCTTCTGAGCAATTCGTTTTTCTGGTGTTTCATTATGTTCCTTCATAATAGATTCTATCTCTTCTTTATTTAAGAAGGTATATTTCTTAAGATATTCTTCCATCATTATATCTTCAAAGTTTAGTATATATTGATACATTTCATAGCTAGTAGTCTTCTCTTCATCTAACCATAAAGCATTTCCATAGCTCTTACCTAACTTCTTACCAGTAGAGTCAACAATTAACGGTACAGAAAAAGCATATACTTCTTCATTATTTAATTTTCTTATTAATTCTATTCCTGTAGTTAAATTACCCCATTGATCAGATCCACCAAACTGTAAATCAGCTCCATAATGGTCATGAATATATTTAAAGTCATATCCTTGAATTAGCATATAAGAAAATTCAGCATAAGAAATACCAATATCCATTTGTCTTTTAACTAAGTCTTTATTAATCATATAAGATACATTTACATACTTTCCAACATCTCTTAAAAAATCAATATAGTTATAGTCTTTAAACCAATCATAGTTATTAACTACTAATGTGTCTTCACCAAATAGTTTTTGCATTTGTTTTTTAATCTTTACAAAGTTACTTTCTATAACTTTAATATCAGCTTTTTCTCTTTCTCCAGTTCCTCTTGGATCTCCAACTCTTCCTGTAGCCCCTCCTACTAAGATTATTGGTTTATGTCCTGCTCTTCTTAATCTTTCAGCAACTAAGAATGTAGGAAACTGTCCAATATGAAGGCTATCAGCTGTAGGATCTGCTCCTATATAGAAAGTCATTCCACCTTTATTTAACTTTTCTTCTAACTCTAAAGATGTCACATCTTTAATTAAACCTCTCCATTTTAAATCTTCATATAATGTCATATTTATTCCTCCTTAAAATATAAAAAGTTTCTACAAATATAAGGACGGATATCATCCGCGGTACCACCTTATTTCATAGAAACTATGCTCTTAATAGATTAACGCTCTAACACGATTCTTTCTCCCAATGTGTATTTCATCTAAAACATTATCTTAGTTCTCACCAACCACTAAGTCTCTTAAATAATTATTCTAAACTACTATCATTCTTCACAGAAATCTAGAACTACTATAACATTTTCTTATGAAGATAGCAATAGTTTTAGAACACTTTTTACTAACCCAACTTAACTTGAAACGGGTTATTTTTAGTACCATCACCACCAGTAATTACTACATTTGATTTTAGATTAAAAGTAGGTTTAACAGACAAATTTGATGATAATAGACTATCAAAAACATACCCATTAGAATTAATAGCTCTGATATTGCTATTATACCTTGTTAACAAAAAATAGGATTCACCTTGATTTGAAAATACTCCACTCATTAATTCACCATATCGTAATAATCCTATTTTAGAATTCACTGTATTTTCAGTAAAAGTCATATTATCATTATTGTACTTAGATAGTTTGTAACTTTTTGCATCAGGCGCTATTCCTAAGTACCAGACAGAACTGTCTGATATCATATCTATTTCTTCTTTTGTTAAGTAGTTTTCATTTTTCAAATAATCATTATTCAAAAAATAACCGATTTTCGTTTGATTAGAATAATAATTTGTATCATTATCAAATATTAATTTTGTATCTTTTAAATTTGTACTACTTACAATTTTAGTTTCCTTATTATTTTCATGACTTACTATTCGATACAGATTATTTTCTCCTGTTCCAAATCTTATATATTCACCACTATATCTAGTTGATAATAAGCTTCCATTAAGTAAACTGTCAGCATCACCTTCTAACCTATATGGATTATCATTAGAACCATCACCTAATACAATTTTAATGTTGGAATTTAAATTTATTGAAGGTCTTATTCCAGCCTGAGGATAAATTCCAGTACTACTACCAATAAAGCCATTATTACCAATATAATAAAAATTTCCAGTATTGTTGGAAGGGGTTAATGTCCACCACCATAGACCATTCGCTAAATAGCCATTATCACTTGTTTTATTATTGCAGCTCATTGTATACTCATACAAGTTTAATAGTCCCACAGCATCTGTTACCATTGTAGTCTTTTCTGGTTTAATTGATTCTGTAGAAATTGTTGTATTCCAAACACTATTCATCTTAATAAACTTTTCTGATTCTCTTAAATTTCCTAAAAAGCCATCTACTGATGTATCATTTAACCAATCTTCCATATAACTATCCTTAAAATAATTATTATCATTACTATTATAAACAATAGATGATATATTCCACTGGGTCACTAATTTCACAGAATTATCAGATGAATCAATTGACACAGCTCTCCATAGTTTTCCACTATACCAGATATAATTATTAGGATTATCACCAGTAATAAATGTTTGTTCAGAATCACTTGTATCTATTGCTCCATTATCACCCAACACTTTTAATAACGTTTCTGCCACAGTTGGATAAACTTTATTACTTGTACTACTGACTACTATTTTACTTTTGTAAACTTTATCTTGTACACTATTATCAGCATCTGATGATATCCAAAGATATAGCTTATAAGTTATACTTTTACCAGTTGCTAATACTGTTTCATCTACTATTCTATAAGTAGATGTACCTAAGTCTTTTAACCTCTTTATACCTGAATCATAACCATCAGAACCAGTTAATCTCATCTTTAAATAATTTGTATCTAACGTATTAGCTAATTCTTCTTCATTAGATACCGTATAGTATGCATCAACATCACCACTATTAGTAATAGTAAAAGTATAAGGTGTTGTATTCATGCCATTTTCATCAGTCATTGGCATGGCATTATCCATAGTAATTGCATTGCCTTCAGTAAAGTCTACTTTTAAAGTACCTACTTGCATACTTAGCTTTTCACTTTTAAATGATTTGGTAAGTAAAGCATAACTACTACCTATAAGTGCAATTATGCTTATTAGTATTAAAACTATTAAGACTATTACTTTCTTATCCTTCATATGCTAATCATCCTTTCATTCTTAGCATTTCTAAAAATTACATATTTATACCATTGACAGTTTGATATTACTGCTCTCATTCTGTCCACTACCTTTCTATTTAATAATCACAAAAAAGATAGGACTACATCTATAGTTCTATCTTTTCTACTGCACAATAAAAGAAAGTAGTTTGGCTACTTAATGCCCCCCCCCCATGTTAACTAGCTGTAAACTTAATATATTCATGGACGGCACCTCTACTTTCTTAAATATTTTTATTTTCCTGCTTTTTCTAATTTTTCTAATACTTCATTAGTTACATCAATAGCTTTAAGACGCATATCTTCTGCTGCTTTTTCTAAAACAGGAGTTCCTTTTTCTACAGCAAGATTAACTAGTTCTTGACATTTTTTCTTAATGTCTGCTGCTTTCTTCTTAGCTATCTTTAAAGCCTTTTCTTTATCAAGGTCTTCTAATTCTTCCTTGATTTCATCAACTTTTCTTTCAAAAGTTTCTTTAACTTCTTCCATATCGATATCCTTAGCTTTATTAACTAATTCATCCATCTTTTCTTTTAGTTCTTTTCTAGTTTCACTACCTTTTTTAGGAGCAAATAAAATACCAAGTCCTGCTCCAATAGCAGCTCCTGCAATGAACTTACCTAGTCCACTTTTATTTTTTTCACAACTCATCTTCAACATCCTCCTTTTTCTGTTTTCTTTTTTTTACCAAACTTTTAATTGTCCCCATTATTGTTGAGGCGATAGTATCAGTAACAACAGTTGCTTTAGTAGCAATAAAATCCATTACATTGAATAATCCACTCATAGAGTCCATTTTCTTTTCTAAATCATCTAATAGTGTATTAATTCTAGTAACTGTTTCTAACGTCCTAATACCTAAAATAATCAGTACAATAATAAGAACAATTAAAAGACTATACATTACTGCTGGTAAAAACACATTGACAAATTCCATAACTATTCTTCCTTTCTCTATTATAACTAATTTTCTTTAGTATCATCATACATTGAGTCAAATAAATCAAATAAATTATCTTCAAGTTCTGGTTCAGTATCTTCCTTATGTCTTAAATCACTTCTTCTACCAGTTTTTCTTTCATGAGAAATATCTTTATAGTCAACATTATATTCTAATCCTAAATCTTCAAAATATTCCTCAGCATCCCCTACAGTCACCTTTGGAACAGCAGGAGTATTATCAGTAATATCTTCTAACATAGAATTAGTATCGGCTTCTTCCTCACTAATTTCTTTATATTTTCTTTTATCATCTAAATAGTCATCATCTTTTTTTTCTTTAGCACTAGATGTTAACTCTTCATCAAAAATATCATCATTACCACCATAAGCTTTAGCTCTAACACTATCTACATCTAACTTACGTGTGGAATAACTACTTGTTATTCTAACTTCTTTCTTAGTTGTAACTTCTTCCTTTGCTTCACCAGAATCAATTAAACCATAAATTGGTGAAATAACAGGTGATGGATGAAAAGTTTTCTTTGTTTCTTTCTTCTCATAAGTACCATAACTTTCAATCTTAATCTCTTCTTTTTTATTTCCATAAGGAAGCTTCTCAGGCTTTTTTTCCACAGGTCTTGGTGGATAAGCTGGATGAAAGTCTTGTGGTACTTCTCTTCTTTCTACAGGTTTTGGTTTTTCCTCAACTCTTGTAGGTGTTTTTTCTCTAATATCAACAAAATCATCTTCACTAATAGCTGGAAACTTAAAAGTTTTCTTCTCTTCTTTTGGTAATTCTTCCTTTACCTCATCTTCTTCAAAGACAGCTTCTTCTCTTCTTTCCCTTCTAGTTTCTGGTAAAACTATCTTCTTAGCAATAGGCTTTTCCTTTTTATCCTTTTTTTCTTCTACTTCTACATACTCTTCTTCAAAAAGAGCATTCTTTAACTTATCTAGTATTTTCACTTTATTCACCTCATTATTCTGACTCTTCAATATCTATTTTATCTTCATCGGTATTCTTCTCTGTATATCCTTCATAAGTACCATATTTTTCTTCATAGTCAAGATAACTTTCTTTAGTCTTTTCATTACCTTTAGGTTTCATTACATTGTAAGTTTCTTCTTTATAATTAAGAACTTTCTTTCCTATTAAAGTATCTAAAACTACTCTGTTATACGTTATAGAATTTAAAATAGAACTCATATATGGTAATACTTCTGTTATCTCTTTTTCTTTAACTATCGCTTCTATCTTTCCATAATTATACATAAATTCAATAAAATATGAATCATCTTTATCAAGCTTAGTTATCTCCAAGTAACCACTCTTACCATTATAATTTAATTTTTTAGAATAGTATGCATCCTTATTAACTTTATAATCCAACTTCTCTTTATTATAATAACGAATTACATCACTATAGAAATAATAACTTCTATTTTTCTCATCAAGTAAAACAGCATTATAATCTTTCTTAGAGGTAAACCTTATCCCTTTTGGAATATAGTATTTATACCCATCATAAACAACATTATAATGTTTATTATTTTCCTTAAGTAATATTGGTAATAAAGAATCTATACTTTTATTAGAGAGATTACTACAACCAGTTACTACAAAACAAAGAAGTGAAAGAAATAGTATTTTCTTTTTCATATTTCACCTACTCTTATCCTATTATAACAAATAATATTGACTTTTTAAATCACTTTTCTGCAAAAAAATGATAAATATTTGCACCTTTTCCCCTAAATTTACTCTCATATTCGGTCATTATTAAATCAGGTGCCTGATAATTGAATGATACATCGTTTAATAAGTAACCCATATCACCAAGTGATTCTACTGAATACAAGAAGAAATCTCTATTATCAGTTCTTACTTCTATTCTTTCCTTATCTTTAAAAATATTTTTATATTTCTCTAGGAATAGCTTACTAGTTAATCTCCTATTTTCATGTCGATTTTTAGGCCAAGGGTCAGAAAAATTTAAATATATTTTATCTATTTCATAGTCAAATAAATCACTAATTAAATTAGCATCATATTTAATTAGGATTAGATTATCTAACTTTTCCATCTTTAAGATGGCTTTAGCCATAATACTATCAAATCTTTCTATTCCAATAAAGTTTATATCTTTATACTTTTTAGCATTTTGATAAATAAACTGTCCTTTACCCATCCCTATTTCTACATAGATAGGATTATCATTATTAAATAATTCTTTAAATTTACCTTTATATTCTTTAGGATTATTCAAAAGAAAAGAACAATTATCAAGTATTTCTTCTTTATTTTTTACATTTCTTATACGCATATTATCACTTCCCAGTTAATAGTTTAACACATGTATAATAAGTTTGCATATAATAAAGCGAAAGGAATGGATAAATATGATGAATCAAATGCCACCTTATAATATGTTCCCACCTGCTTTTGATCCAAACCAAGGTCAAGGGATGGGAAGTAATTGTCAGGAAAAAATACAAATGTTAGAAAATCAAATAAATAGAATGGAAAGACAACTTAGAAGACTAGATAATAGAGTTAATAATATAGAGAATAGTTTAATAACTCCATATTCTAGTCAAAACACCGGATATGGTAGTGCAAATAATAAATATATGATGTAAAATAGTGTAGACAGTGTTGTCTACCTTTTTGTTAAGAAAGAAGTGATTAGATGCTTATAGTAGGAAGTTATAATCTTCAAAATAAATTTAAATTAAAGAGATATAATGGTAAGTTTAACAGTCAAGATAATGTTCTTTTGTTAAAAGAATTCTTAGATGATTACAATATTGATATATTAGGAACTCAAGAGTTTGTTTATTGGTATTTAGAACGAGCTAGAAAAGTAATTAATGATAAGTACTCTATAAATGGTAAGTATAGATATCCATTATTAGTTTTAAAAAAGTATGATGAAACTAACAGTATAATCTGTAAAGAGACTGTAACAGAATGTAAAACTTGTCATTTACCTTTCTTACCTAATATTATACCAAGAATTCTAACCAAAGCTTATATTGATACTAAAGAGTTTGGATTAATTACTTTTTATAATACTCATTTATCAGTTAAGAATGATAAGGTTAAGAAAAAACAATTAAATTTTATTCTAGAGAATATAAAAAAAGAAACTAATCCCGTAATTTTAACTGGTGACTTTAATATGACAATTAATAATCCACTTTTTAAAGAATTTATTAATGAGTTAGAGAAAATAGGCATTAAAAGAGTAAATGTCTTAGAAAGGACTTATAAGACACATAGTAAAAATAATGCTATAGACCATATTTTTGTAAGTAGAGAAATGAATATTTTGAAGTATAAAGTTATAAAGGATGATAAGTATAAAGACTTTAGTGACCACTACCCAATTATTGTCTTTTTAAATAGAGTAAAATAGACTATATTTGGATATACTAAAATTGACTTTTAGCAAGGAAAATACTATACTTTTAAGTAGAAATGAGGAAATAATTATGAAGTTAAAAGAATTAAATATAGATAAGTTTGATGAGTTTGTGAGAAATAATAAATATAAGAGTCATTTTTTACAATCGGCAGCTTGGGGAGAGTTATCAAAAGAAAAAAGGAATCTTACACCATATTATTTAGGATTAGTTGACGAAAAAGATAATATTTTGGCAGCTACCCTCCTTTTACAGAAACATCTTCCTCTTAATTTATGTTATTTTTATGCCCCTCGTGGTTATGTTATTGATTTTAATGACTTTGAATTACTTAAAAGTTTTACTAAAGAATTAGTTTCATTTGCTAAAAAGAAAAAAGCTATTTATATTAAATTAGACCCCGATATAGTATGGCAAAGGACTAAATATGATGGTGAAGTTATTTTAGAAGAAGCGAAAGAGAAAAAGATAATGAATAGTTTACTAAAACTAGGATATCATCATTTAGGATTCACTAAGAATTTTGAAACTAGACAACCTCGTTATACTTTCAGAATAGATTTAAAACAAGACTTAGAAAAAATTGAAAAACACTTTTCTAAGACTACGATGCAAAGAATTAATAAATCTTTAAAATTAGCTACAGAAGTAGAAATTGGTAGTGAAAAAGATTTAGGTGAATTTTATCAATTAATGATGTTAACAGAGGATAGAAAAGACTTTGTCTCATACCCTTTTGAGTATTATGAAACTCTTTATCGTTTATTTAAGAAAACTGATGATGTATTTTTATTCTTAGGTAAAGTTAATCTTGAAAAGATTATAAGTATTTTAAAGAATGACTTAGCTGATGTTGAAAAAGAATATGATAAAGAGAAAGAAAAAACATCTAAGAGTGCTAAGAATAAGCAGAAAGAATTATTAAGAAGAAAAGATAAATTAACGGAAGACTTAGCAAAGTATAAAAAGATAGAAAAAGAGTATGGTAAAGTAATAACTTTATCTGCTCACATGATTGTAACTTATGGTAATAAAGCATGGGTATTATATGCTGGTAACCATAATTTATTAACAGAGACTTATACTAATTACCATACTTATTATGAACACTTAAAGTTCTGTAAAGAAAGAGGAATAGAGATATATGATCAGTTTGGAACAATAGGTGATTTATCTAAGGATAATCCAAGACTTGGTCTACATGAGTTTAAGAAAAAGTTTGGTGGAGACTACATTGAATTTATGGGTGAATTTGATTATATCTTAAAGCCTATTTACTACTTTGCTTTTACTAAACTTGTACCAATCTATCGAAATTATATTAAGAAAAGAAAGAAGAAGGAGTTAAAAGATGAAGTTAGAAACATTAACAATTAAAGAATTTACTAATTGGGCAATAAAGAATGATGAAATAACCTTTCATCAAACTAAAGAATGGGCTGACTTAAAGAAAAAGAATGGTTGGAAGGCTTATTATGTAGGATTAAAAGATAAAAAAGAGATTAAAGCCGCTAGTTTAATTTTAGCTAAAGAAATACCGGTCATTAAAAAGAAAATGTTTTATGCTCCTCGAGGTTTTTTAATTGATTATCATGATTTAGAACTACTTACTATCTTTACTAAGGAAATAAAGAAATGGGCTAAAGAGAAAAAAGGAATATTCATTAAAATAGATCCTTATGTTATGTATAAAGAACATGACTTAAATGGTGATTTAGTTAAAGATGGTATTGATAATAGTGATACGGTTGATAATTTAAAGTCTCTTGGCTATCATCATTTTGGTTTTAATCTAATGCAAGATACCCTACAACCTAGATGGATGCATACTATAACTGTTAAGAATCGTTCTTTAGATGATGTTATGAAAGATATGGAGTCTAAGACTAGACAGATTTTAAGAAAAAATGAAAGACTTGGTGTTAAGTCAAGAGAAATAACTCGTGATGAAATTAAAATATTTAAAGATATTATGCAACACACAGGTGAAAGAAGAGACTTTATTGATAGACCTCTTTCTTATTATGAAAATATGTGGGATACTCTTCATGATAGTGGTATTTTAAAAATTCTAGTAGCAGAAGTTGATTTTGATGAAGAAATTAAAAATGCTAAAGAAGAAATTAAAAAATTAGAAACTGCTATTAAAGAACGTGAAGAAAAGTTTAATAATAAAGATATACCGATGAATGAAAAGAAATATAATGCTAATCAAAAGAAGGACAAAGAAGAAATTGAAAGACTTAAGAAAAATATAGAAAAGTCTAAATCAATGAAAAAAGAATATGGTGCTAAACCTATTCTTGGTGGTATTCTCTTTCTAATCTATGGAAATGAAGTTTTATCTTTATTTGGTGGTAGTAAAAAGGAATTAATGTCTTTCCAGTCTGCTTATACTCTTCATTTTGAAGGTATTAAATATGCTGTAGAGCATGGTTATGATACTTATAATTTCTATGGTATCACTGGTGATTTTAGTAAAGATAATCCTCTATTAGGTCTATACTTATTTAAGAAAAGCTTTGGTGGGCAAGTGGTAGAATTAATTGGTGAATTTGACCTTATTATTAGTAAGTTTTGGTATCATACTTATAACATTAGTTTTAATCTATATCATAAATTAAAGAAGTTAAAAAATCATAAATAAAAATCCCTGTACAAAACAGAGATTTTTTCTATTTAGGCTTTCTAAGTGTCATAACTTTTTGATAAGCCTGATCATAAACATCTAATTGACTTTTATATGCTGCATTTTCTTCAAGTAATTGATTAAGCTGTTTTTCCATAATATGATTCCTTTGTTTTTCCTCAGTTAACTCTGATTTCAATTTATCAACCCTAGCATTAAGTACTTGATTATTCGTTTCTAATTCTGGATGTTTTTCAGAATTACTATCACATAAATTATCATTACAAGTAGATATTAAAGTTAAGATAATACCAGGAATATCAGTGGTTCCACATATTTTATTTATAGTATTATTATCAAGCGGAGTTCCACTCTTAATACAATCTGATAATAATCTTAAAATATTTAAATTAACTGTTTTATCTTCTCTAACTGTTTTAAATTTATTAATAGTAAAAGCATAATCTCTTGCTACAGCTGGAGTAGCAGAATATTCCTGAGATATATTTATTATACTATTAAGTACATGTTCTTTTTCTGAAAGGGGAAAAAAATCATTAACTTTATAATCACGATATGGATTATTAATATTAAGTAAATGTGGATATGTAACTTCCTGTTTTCTAGCAACCCTATTCATAAATTCATTAAATTTTTCTTCATCATCATATAACCTAGATGTAGCTGGAGTATATCCTCTGTCATTCTTTACCAACCCCAAAACTAAATAATTAGAATCTTTCTTTCTAATAACATAATAATCACAAACATCAGGTACACTTATAGACTGATATGTTTTTTCATTATCATACTTTATAACACAATATATATCATCAATTCTAACAGAAAGATTATCTTTAAAAGCTGAGAGTTTTTGATCAATGGAATCAGAAAACATATTTTCCATACTAATTGTTTTACTTACAAGTAATTTTTGAAATACATATGGTTCTTTTAATACATATTTTAATTTGTCATAACTAACTGCATCTTTCCTAAACTTATTAGTCATATTTAAATAAGAAAGATTAATTCCCAATAAATGGGCAATACTAGATTCTGGAAATCTAATATTTAATATATTTCCACTACCAAGATATAAATCAACTCTATTGTTCTTTATATCTAATCTTTCAAACCAAGTTACACATTCATTTATTTTATCAATGATTTCATTATATTTAACAATATTAACACTCATAATCTCCCCCCTTACAAGCATTGCATATTATACTATAAAATTAATAATTTGTAAATAAGATCTAAAGCATATTTTTCTTTTTAAGAATAATAGCAACTATAATAGATAGTAAGAAAGATAAACCTAATAGTAAATAGAAAGAATAAGGATTATGAGAAAATTCTCCAAAACTTACATTCATCCCCATAAAAGAAGCTACCATAGTAGGAATAGATACTACAATCGTAATACCAGCTAAGAATTTCATGATACCATTTAGATTATTAGAAATAACAGTAGCAACTGTATCAGTAGTACTACTTAGTATTCCTCTATATAAATCTGCCATATTACTAGCTTGACTATTTTCAATAATAGCATCATCTAGTAAATCTTCATCTTCTAAATACATTTCAATTACATTGCCTTTTTTTATCTTATCAAGCACTACACCATTACTTTGTAAAGCAGTAATTATGTAAGTTAAACTATTTTCTAAAGCTAGTAAGTTTACTAGTTCTTCATTTTTAGTAGCTGTCAAAATCTTACTTTCTGCTTCTTCTATTTTTTTATCAATATCTCTTAATATCTTTAAATATAAAACTGCTAAACGGTAAATTATTTGAATAACAAATCTACTCTTTTTATAAGTATAAAATTCTTTAACCTTACCACTAGAAAATTCTTCTAAAAAAGCATACTTTTGTAGTGAAACTGTTACAATATAATCATTTCTTACTATTAAGATAGCTAGAGGAAGCGTTTTAATCTCATGTAAACCATTACTACTATCTTTAACTGGTACATCTAAAAGAAGCATCTTAGTTCCTTCTTCTTCATCAATTCTAGGCTTTTCATCATCATCTAAGATACTTACTAAAAAATCTTTTTTAATACCAAGAGAAGATGATACTTTTTCTATCTCTTCTTCATTAGGATTTTCCAAATGCACCCAACAACCAATCTCAAAATCATTTAATCTTCTAAACTCATTAGTATTTAAATCTGTATTATAAATTTTTAACATATTTCCACCTCTTTTTCTACTACATCATACGTTTTTAAATAATATTTGTCAAGCAAAAAGAAGTTACTCTAATACCTTAACTTCTCTTTCCATATTCTTTTCAAAAACTGTCATATTTTCCTTACTATCTAAAATGACTAGAGCTAGTGAATCTATATCTTTATAATGATTATTTTTTAATCTTGTTAATAACCATTCTTCATCTTTACCTATTTCCTTTAAGTTATTAATCATTATTTTTCCATCTATAACAGCATTACAACATAATCCTTCATAAGATGTTTTTAATTTTAAATCTTTACGTTTAACTGGTTGAACATTACTTTTAGGTAGAAAACTGACTTGACCATTAGCTTCCATAATAGCATATTCTATTTCACTTAAATTAAAATAGCCTTGAATTCTAGCTTCTTGTAAGAAATCATTTAAATCAAGCTTACTTTTTTTCAAAGATTTATAGTTAAGTTTACCATTTTCTATTATAACTGTTGGAGAGCCTATTAATAATCTTCTAGAAATAATACTTTTATTAGTTAATAAAGTTATTAAATAAGAGAAAATAGCATAGATAGAAATAGCAAATACTCCTTCATAAAAGTTTATATCATTATTTAAAGTCATCTCTGCTGCAATAGAACCTATACTTATTCCAATAATATAGTCAAAGACATTTAACTGACTAACTTGTTTTCTTCCCATTACTTTAGAAAGAATAAATAATACAACAATTGATGTAATTCCTTTACCTAGAATTAATAAATATCCCATAATAATCACCAGTATTAGTATGGTTAAAAATAGCTAAAAAATACCAATTATTTGATTATCAACAACATCTATTTTTTCATAATTTGGATTTTTGGGTAATCCTGGCATAGTAACAATTTTTCCAAGTAAGATAGTGATGAAACCAGCACCTTGATTGATTACTATATCTTGAACTGTTAAATCATTATCTTTAGGAAATCCTAACTTTTTAGCATCATCGGTGATTGAATACTGTGTCTTAGCTACACATATAGGAAGATATTCTAAATTTAGTTTGTTAATTAATTTAAGTTTTTCTAAAGCTTTAGTAGTATAATCTATCTTCTTAGCATGATATACTTTCTCTCCTAGAATTTCTAACTTTTTAGTAATAGTCATATCATCTGTTAAAAGTGGAGTAAATAATGTTTCTTTATTTACTAAACTTTTTACTTTATTTGCTAAGTCTATAGCACCTACTCCTCCTTCAGTATAACTATCAGTTACAGCAAAAGAATATCCTTTAGATTCAATATAATCCCTTAATTCGTCAATATATTCATCTTTATCATCATTGAAATGATTACAGCATACTACTATGGGAATATTATAGTTAGAAAGATGTTCTAGATGGGCATCTATATTAGAAAGTCCTTTCTTAAAGTCATTATTCCCATGATGAAGAATTGATCTAATAGTAACTACCAAAACAACTGCAGAAGGTCTTTCTTTTGAAATATTACAAAATAGATTCATAAATTTTTCTGCCCCTAAGTCGGCTCCAAAACCAGCTTCTGTTATTACATAATCTGACAGTGATAAAGCAAGTTTAATGGATGTAACACTACTACAACCATGAGCAATATTAGCAAATGGACCACCGTGAATAAAAGCAGGTGTTCCTTCTAAAGTCTGAACAAGATTGGGTAAAAAAGCATCTTTTAATAAAGCTGTTAGGGCTCCTTCTAGTTTTAAATCATGAGCAGTTATTGGATTACCATCTTTATCTAGACCTAGTAATAAGTTACTTAGTCTTTTTTTTAAGTCATCTAGGGAAGATGCTAGACAAAATAGTGTCATTATTTCTGAGGCTGATGTAATAGCATAACTATCACTATATTCTTTTTTATTACAAGTTAAAGTTATATCTCTTAGACTCCTATCATTCATGTCTACTGCTCTTTTAAATAATATTTTAGAAAAACCAAGATTATTGCCTTGCTCTATATGATTATAAATAGCAGCACTTACTAGATTATTACAAGAGGTAATGGCATGGAAGTCACCCGTAAAGTGTAAGTTTATGTCTGTCATTGGTACTACCTGACTATATCCACCACCAGTCGCCCCTCCTTTTAAACCAAAGACAGGTCCTAGAGATGGTTGTCTTAAAGCTAGTGATACTTTATCACCAAGACTAGAAAAAGCATCAGCAAGGCCAATGCTTACTGTTGTTTTACCTTCTCCATAAGGAGTGGGACTCATAGCTGTTACTAAGATAAGTTTACCTTTTTTACTTCCTATCTCTTTTTTTACTTTAGCTTTATCATTACCATATAAAATAAGATTGTCATCAGTAAGATTAAGTTTATTAGCTATCTCTTTTATAGGTAAATACTTAGTATTATTACATATTTCTATATCTGTCATGTATATCACTTTCCTTTTAACTAGTAGTATACCACAAATTTTTAAATTTTTTTTGTAAGATGCCAATTTTGTAAATTAAGGGTATAAAAAGAGCTGAATTTTATAAATTCCTAGGGAGCCAGTGCCATTTTCAACCTAAAAAAAGTCTGAATTTACAATTTTCCCCTTTTGCATTCTAAATTGACTTATGTTATTGTAAATCCCGTTAAGAAAAAGGAGGGAATTTATGAGAAAAATATTATTATTCTTAACAATTACCAGTATATTCTTCTTATGTAACACTACCAAAGTATATGCTAAAACAAATAGTTTCTATGAAGGCAACTATATAAATGGTATATACATGGTTAGATACGATAGGAGTACTAATACTAAACATTATCAAAAAGCCAGGTTTTATCGAAGAATTGGTGATGGTACTGCTGCTTATTGTCTAGAACCATTCAAAGTTTTTCAAGCTAATAATTCGACATATGAAGGAATATTAGAACAAAATGTTTATGATAAAGATACTTGGCAAAGAGTAACAGATTTAGCAGCTTTTGGTTACCTTTATAAAGATCATACTGATGATAAATGGTACGCTATTACACAAATGATGATTTGGGAAACAGTAGATAAAAATAATAGTTTCTATTTTACTGATAGTCTAAATGGCAATAAGGTTGATATTTATAACGAGGAAAAGGCAGAGATAGAAAGATTAATTAGTGATAGTAAAAGAAAACCAAGTTTTACTAATAATACTTATCATGCTCTTGCTGGTAAACAAATATCAATAACAGATACCACAGGTATCCTACCAAACTATACTACTACTCTTGATAGTGATAGCCAGTTAATTAACAACACATTTACTATTAAGAAAAATAATGCAAGTTGCTATACGCAAAAATTTTACAGTAATTATGGTTTAAATAGACAGATGGCTTTATTTTATAATAATGGAGCGTCCCAACAACTAGTATCTCTTGGAGCAAGTAAACCATTAGAGATAGCTGTAAATTTCTGTTTTCATGAACTACAGTTAAATCTCACTAAAGTAGATAAAGATACTAAGGACTTTACAGGTCAAGGAGAAGCTAGTTTACAAGATACTATTTTCACTCTTTACAATGAGAAGATGGAAAAAGTAACTGATATTACTTTTAATAAGAAAGGGAAAGCAACTATTGTTGGTAAGGGGGAAGATTCTAAAATAGATTTTGGAACTTACTATCTTCAAGAATCTAAAGCCGGTATTGGTTACCAAAAAGATGATACTCTTTACAAAATAGTATTTAATGAAAACCACACTAATATTGACATGACATTAGAAAATGAAGTTATTAAAGGAAAAGTAATATTAGAAAAAAGCTATGGTAATAAAAACTTAATGAAAAGTGAAGCTGACATCGTCTTTGAAATATACAATAAGGATAAAAAACTAGTAGGTACTATAACTACAGATGAAAATGGGCTAGCTTCTATAGAATTACCATATGGTCACTATACTATTAAACAAAAAACTACTACAGAAGGTTATAGTAAAATAGAACCATTTGAAATCTTTATTGACAAGATAAAAGACTATAAATATAAGATTTATGATTATGAGGAAGAAAAACCTAAAAAAGAAGAAATTATCATAGTAGATGTACCAAATACTTATTTAAACATACCTAAAGCACTAATAGGATGTAGTGTCTAATGAAAAAGAAACTAGTTTTACTACTTGTTAGTTACGTAGTCTTCTGCTTTTGTATCTATCAAAATAACCATATAAAATCTACTACAATAAGAACTGATAACATTGAAAGAGTAACTAATACCGCCTCTATAAAAACAAATGAAGTAAATACCAAAGAAACTAATAATAATAGTGATTCATTAGCAATTTTATCTATCAAAAAAATCAACCTAAAAGAAAAGATTTATCCTTTAAACGATAAAAGAAATAATGTAGAAGAACATGTCACTATCTTAAATGATTCAAATTTAACTAATGACTCCTTAATTATTTTAGCAGCTCATTCAGGATATGGAAAACTAGCTTATTTCAATAGATTAGATGAATTAAAAGCAGGTGATGAAATCGAATTAAATATTAACAATGAAACACTTACATATATACTAAAAAAGAGTGAAGAACAAGATAAAACTGGTAAAATTGAAATAGTAAAAGAAAATACTAAACAACTAATCCTAACAACTTGTAGTAAAAGTGATAAAACCAAACAATTAGTTATATACTGTGAAAAAATATAGGCCTATTTCTGGTCTATATTTTACTTACAATATCCTTTTTTCTGATAAATCTTACCTACTATATAATAACTAGCAAGTATTAGAATAACAGTTAGAAAACATCCTATAAT
>CAKOYC010000003.1 GCA_934130265.1 uncultured Bacilli bacterium | reverse complement strand
GAAAAATACTAGGAGTAATACCTAAAACTTATATACCAAACTATAATGAATTTTATGAAGATAGATGGTTTTCTTCTAGTCTTAATTTAAAAGATAAATATATAGAAATACTAGGACAAACTGTTTTCTTTGGTACTGACTTATTATTTCAAGATGAAAAGAAAAAAGAAATAACTTTTGCTATAGAAATATGTGAAGACTTATGGGCTGTTACTCCACCAAGTAGTAATTATGCTGTAAATGGTGCTACTATCATCTTTAATCTATCTAGTAGTAATGAATTAATCGGTAAAAATAATTATCGTAAAAGACTTATCTCTAGTCAATCAGCTGCTACTATGACAGGATATATTTATACCTCAAGTGGTATTATGGAGTCATCATCTGATTTATTATTTGGTGGTGCTAGTCTTATCTATGAAAATGGTAAGCTTTTAAAAGAAAATGAAAGATTTCAGTTAGAAAGTAGTATTATAAGTGGCGACTTAGATGTTTTAAGTTTAGTAAATGAAAGAAGACGTAATAGAACCTTTATGCGAAGTATTGATGATAAAGAATATCGAACAGTTAAAATTAATATAACTGATATAAAAGACATAGATAGAGATTATAACAAATATCCATTTGTACCAAGCAATAATTCAGAAATAGATGAAAGATGTTTGGAGATAATTAATATTCAAAGTAATGCTTTAGCAAGACGACTTTTACAACTAAATAATCCTAAATGTGTAATTGGGATGAGTGGTGGACTTGATTCTACCCTAGCTTTCTTAGTAATAGTAGAAGCCTTTAAGAAACTAGGACGTGATAACAAAGATATAATCGGTATAACGATGCCCGGTTTTGGGACTACTAATAGAACCTATCAAAATGCTATTAATTTAGTGAAAAGTTATAAAGCTACACTAAAAGAAATAAGTATTAAGGAAGTTGCTACTCTACATATGAAAGATATTGGCCTAAAAGAAACAGACCGTAGTGTAACTTATGAAAACTTACAAGCAAGAGAAAGAACTCAGATATTAATGGATGTAGCTAATAAGGAGAAAGGTATAGTAATTGGTACTGGGGATTTATCAGAACTAGCTCTTGGTTGGTGTACCTATAATGGTGACCATATGAGTATGTATGCTGTAAATATTGGTGTTCCCAAGACATTAATTCGTCACTTAGTTAATTGGTATATGAAGAAGGAAGATGATAGTAAAAAAATAATATTAGATGATATTTTAAAAACACCTATTTCTCCTGAATTATTACCACCAGATAAAGATGGTAACATAGTGCAAAAAACAGAAAACTCTATTGGTAGTTATATTCTACATGACTTTTTCTTATATCATTTCTTAAGGCATAGTCTTGCTCCTAAAAAGTTATACTATATAGCAGTTAAGACTTTTAACGAGTATAAAAAAGAGGAAATACTAAAATGTTTAAAGATATTTATTACTAGATTTTTCACTCAACAATTTAAAAGAAACTGTTTGCCAGATGGTGTAAAAGTTGGCAGTATCAGTTTATCTCCAAGAGGTGATTTAAGACTACCAAGTGATCTTAACTATCAAAGTTATTTAAAAGAAATAGAAGAATTAGAAAGTAGTGATAATTTATGAATATTTTAAAAATAATAGCTCTTAAAAGTATCAAAGATATAGGAGACAAAGTTAATTATAGTCTAAAGAAGATTAATAAAAATAATAATGATTATCTCTTACCAATTAAGGAAGATAGATTTTCTAACGGTGAAGGAAAGGTTAAAATAAATGATACTATTAGAGATAAAGATATCTATATTATAGCTGATGTTGGTAATTACGGAGTAACTTATCAAATGCACGGATTTACTAATCATATGGGACCTGATGAACATTTCCAGGATATAAAAAGAACTATCTCTGCTCTTGCAGGTGGACCAGAAAAGATTACTCTTATAATGCCTTTACTATATCAAGCAAGACAGCATAAAAGAAAAGGAAAAGAATCACTTGATTGTGCTATCGCTTTACAAGAATTAGAACATTTAGGAGTTAACCATATTATTACCTTTGATGCACATGACCCAAACGTTTCTAATGCTATTCCAAACTTACAATTTGATAATTTTTATCCTACTAATACTATTTTAAAAGATTTATTAATTAATGAAGATATTCATAATTCATTAGTAATTAGTCCAGATATGGGTGCTATGGAAAGAGCTAGATACTATGCAGAAATGCTAGATAGTGATGTTGGAGTCTTTTATAAAAGACGTGATTTACAAACAGTAGTAAATGGTAAAAACCCAATAATTGAACATATTTATATGGGAAAAGAAGTTAAAGATAGAGATATTTTAGTGGTAGATGATATGATAGCATCTGGTAATTCTATGTTAGAAGTAGCTGAAAAATTAAAGAGTCAGGGAGCTAATAACATCTATTTTATAGCAACCTTTGCCCTTTTTACGGAAGGTACTAACGAATTTGATAAAGCTTATAAAGAAGGCTATTTTACTAAACTTTATACTACTAATCTTTCTTATATACCATTAGATTATCAAGCTAAAGATTGGTGCCATATTGTTGATACTTCAAATGATATAGCAGATATTATTAATACTCTTCATAATAAAGAATCTTTAAAGCCACTCTTAAATGGTAAAGAAAAAATATTAAAATTAAGAAAAGAGTTAAATAAATGAAAATAGGTATATTTGGAGGAAGTTTTAATCCTCCGCACGAGATTCATAAAGAGATTGCAACTTATCTTGTAAATAATAATTATTTAGATAAAGTGATTTTTGTACCTACTGGTAATAATTATAATAAACCTCACTTAGCTAGTGAACAAGATAGGTATAATATGTTAAAATTAATGATAGATAATCTATCTTACTTAGAAGTATCTAACTATGAGTTTGGCAAACTTACGCATACATATGAAACTCTTGATTATTTTAAAAGCATTTATAAGAATGATGAGATATATTTTATCTGTGGTTCTGATAATTTAAAAGAGATAAAAACTTGGAAAAGATATAAATATGTTCTTACTAATTATAAGCTAATAGTAATAAAGCGAAATGATGAATCTTTAAATGATACTCTCTTAGAACTAAATGAGTATAAAGACAATATTATAGTTATTTCTGATATTAAAAGTAATTTATCATCTACTGTTATTAGAGATACTGTTAAAATGAAAAAGTTTGAACTTTTGAAAGATAGTATCGATTCTAAAGTATTAGAGTATATTAAAAACAATTTATATGATTAGAGGTAAAAAATGAAAATTAAAAGAATTAAAATATTTGCTAATAACAATGAAAAGTCTCTTAAATTAAAAAAAGAAGTAGAAGAAAAATTAAGGGGAAATGGCTTTATCATTGATAATAATAAATTTGATTTAGGAATAGCTATTGGTGGAGATGGCTCATTTCTAAGAATGATTAAGGATAATAATTTTGATAGTGATACTTATTATATTGGTATTAATGCTGGAACACTTGGTTTCGCTCAAGAAGTAGAAATTAGTGATATTGAAAAGTTTATGATTGATTTAAAAAGTGATAAATTTTTAATTGAAGAGATTGGTATTCAAGAGACTAATATATATAGTAAAAATTTGGTTGATAAGTTTTATTCACTAAATGAAATTGTAGTAAGAGAAAAAGAACTAAATACATTAAAACTCGATGTTTATATAGATAATTATTTACTAGAAAAGTTTGCAGGTGATGGTATCTTAGTTGCCACTTCTTTTGGTACTACTGCTTATAATCTTAGTTTTGGTGGTAGTATTGTCTATAACACTTTTCATTCATTAGAACTTACTACTATTGCTCCACTTAATAATAAAACATACAAATCTATTGCTAATTCAATTGTTTTACCACAACATAAGAATATTACATTAGTACCTAATATAACTAATAATTTAATAATAACGGTGGATGGTATTAATAATGTCTATGATGGAGTAGATAAAATAGAAACAATTATAAAAGATAAGACTATTAAATGTCTTAGAAATAAAGATTATAATTTTATAAAAAAAGTTAATGAAAAATTTATTATATAATTTATTAGAATGTTAATAATAATAGGGGAGGGAAATAAGATGAATTTTAAAAATATTATTCATAAATTACAATTAAGACAATTAACTATTGCTGCGATGGAGTCTTGTACTGGTGGTGGAGTAGCTAATGCCATTACTAATATGGAAGGAGCTAGTGAAGTATTTAAGTTTAGTGCTGTTACTTATTGTAATGAATATAAAATTAAGATGGGAGTAGCAAAAGACGTAATTGATAAATATACTGTTTATAGCATGGAAACAGCTAAAGAAATGGCTAAGAGTATATCTTTATTCGCTAATAGTAATTATGGTGTTGGTATTACTGGTAAGCTTAATAAGAAAGATGAGAATAATGATACTGGTAGTGATAATATAGTTTATATTAGTATCTATGATAAAGACAATGACAAGTTCTATAATGAAACAATTACAGTTACTGAAAATGAAAGATATAGAAATAAACAAGAAATAATTGATAAGATAATTTTAATGATGGAAAGCCTGTTAAGTAATATAAATTAATATGTCAAGTTTTACATAAAAATTCCTTGACTATTTACGTAAACCTCGTTACAATGATAATGGAGGGTAGACAATGAAAAAGTTAGATGAATTATTATTGGAACTTGGTATATCAAAGGTAAGATTAGCTAAATATTTAGGAGTATCAAGACAAATGCTATACAACTATTTAGCTTTATCTTCACTTGATGAATGGCCTAAAGAAAAGGCTTTAAAGCTACTAAGTTTATTAGATATAGATAGTGAAGAAAAGATTAATTCTCTTGTAATAACAGGTGATTACATTATGAAGGTAGAAACTAGACTAAACGAAGGCGTTAGAGATAGTTCTAATAAAGAAATATTAACCGATTTAAGGGGACTAAGTAAAAAAGATCAAGAAATTCTTTCTGATATTATCAATATATTAAAAGAAAAGCTACAGGAAGATAAATCTAGAAAAACACAAACAACTTTCTTGTATTTATATCATTATTTACAGTCAATGGAAACTACAGAAGAATTGCGTTATATATTAGCTTACATGTCAAAGTCAATGGGATTTATCGATCCATTACAATTTGACTTTAACCAAAGCAAACAGTTTATATTTGAAAGTATCTTGTTTTCTGCTATGACTCTTTATCATAATGGTGGTTCTTCAAAGAGTAAAATAGCAGAGGTACATAAAAGATTTGTTCAAGATATTGAACAAAAAAATGAAGAAAAATTAAGTCGTACACAAGAATTAAATGCTGCAAAGGTACAAGCTTTAAGGGAACTTGGTTATGATTCTATTAATGAGGATAATGCCAAAGAAGTTCTTGAAAAAATAGCAGAGATTCAATCTAGAAAAGTTTAAAAAGAGTAGGGGAGCTCTCCCCTATTTTATTTAGTAAAAATATAAAAGAGAATATTAGAAATTTATGTATTTTCTTATTTTAAGCAATACTATTTATATTATTTATCTTAATAAAGTAAAGTAGACAAACTATAACTAGTTATAATAAGATATGAGATAGTTATTAATGTATACAAATTTTACTATTATATTACTATAAACATAGAATACAAAAATATTAAGAAATTAAATATTATTAATACTATTTAATAAAATAATTTATTCTTAATATTTGTATTTAATTTTATGGAGAATATGTACTAGTTAACATAATATCAATTATATGAAGTAAGATAAAACATAATAATAGCTTAATAATTAATCACTAGCTTATTATTTAGTTTTGTATTTTTTAAACTTGATATCATTATTAATATAATTATAACTTATAAATGATATTATATTGTTTATATATTATTTATTTGTTGATTAAGATAATAATTAAAATAATCCTATTGAATTATATTATCTTATCCTATACTATATAGACTATTTTCTATTTAATATTATTAACAATAAAAAGTAATATTGTATTCAACATAATACATAATTCTATCCCCTAATCTCTTATAAAAATGAAAGTAGGGGAATAAAATAGGGGAAAAGGGTACAAATTAATATTGAAGGAGGATATTATGTTTAAAGATAAAAAGAAACAAGTTATTCATTGTGATGTTAAATCATGCAAGTATCATAATGAAGAAGATTGTAAATGTGACTTAGACGAAATAAAAGTTGGCTCATCTTGTGAATGTGATGATGTTAAGGATAAAGATGAAACTGTATGTTCAAATTTTAAGAAAGAAAAATAATAAAAAATAATGACTAGAATTTAACTAGTCATTATTTTTTTATCACTACTCTACCCTTCTCTAGTCGAAATTATCAAGTAAACTAGTTCCTATCTCAGGAGGTTCTAAATCAAAGTTTTCTGCAATAGTAGCACCAATGCAAGCAAATGTTTCTTGTGGTTTTAATCTATGAGGAGTCTTAAAGTTACGACAGTACATAATTACGGGAACATTTTCTCTAGTATGATCATTTCCTTTGAAAGTAGGATCATTTCCATGATCTGCTGTAATAATCAATAAGTCATCCATCTCTAATTTATTAAGTAATAAAGGCATTTCTACATCTAAGTCTTCTATTGCTTTACCATATCCTTCTACATCTCTTAAATGTCCATATAAATTATCAAAATCAGCTAAATTAACCATACATAGTCCTGTAAAGTTCTTATCCATAATACTAGATAATTTATTTAAAGCTTCCTGATTATTACTAGCTTTTAAGGCTTTATTAATACCTTGTTCAGCAAAAATATCATTAATCTTACCTATTCCTATTACATTATAACCATTTTCATTTAAATCATCTAAAATAGTCTTTTTAGGAGGACTAATAGAGTAATCTTTTCTACCGGCATTATTTAATTTGAATTTGCCATTTTTTCCAGTAAAAGGTCTTGCAATAACTCTTGCTACTAGAAAATCTTCTCTCATAGTTAATTCTCTTACTTTTTCACAGTAATCATATAATTGTTCAGCAGAAATGATATCTTCATGAGCAGCTATTTGTAAATCCGAATCAGCAGATGTGTATACTATCAAAGAACCATAATTTAATTGTCTTTCTCCTAATTCATTAATTATATTATTATCATGACTACATTTATTACCAATAACACGTCGACCAGTAACTCGTTCAATTTCATCAATTAGTTCGATAGGAAAACCATTTTCGTTAAAAGTTTTAAACGGTATATTTGATGTTATTCCTATCATTTCATAATGACCTGATAAACTATCTTTACCTATGTTATTAGGTTGAGCAATAGTATAGTAGGCATCAGTCTTGTCATCCTCTTCCATTGTTAAAGTATCAAGAAAACCAATTTTAGCTAGATTAGGTACAAATAAATCATAATTGTTCTTAATATTTCCTAGAGTATTACAACCATTATCACCATAGTTGCTAGCATCTTTTGCCTCCCCTACTCCTAATGAGTCTAAAACCATCAAAAATATTCGTTTAAATTTCATAAAATTCACTCTTCTTTCTTAGCTCTTGGATGATTAATTAAATAATCTTTTGTAACTTTCTCATTACTTATATGAGTATAAATTTTGGTAGTAATTATATCAGAATGTCCAAGCATAGTTTGTACACTTCTAAGATCTGCTCCATTTTCAATTAGATGAGTAGCAAATGAATGTCTTAGACTATGTGGTGAAATATTAACAGGCATTCCTTTTTTAGCAAGTATTTTCTTTAAGTTTTTAAAGAAGCCCTGTCTTGATATACCTTCACCTCTAGCATTCAAAAATAACTCATCACTAGTCTTCTTTTTTAGTAATAGGCATCTCCTATCTAAATATAGTTTTAAATACTTTAAGGAAGCATTATTAATTGGAACAATTCTTTCTTTACTACCCTTTCCTTTTATTCTTAAAAAGGCATTATAAAAGTCTACATCATATACTGTTAGACTAACTAATTCTGAAACTCTAAGACCGGTTCCATACATTAATTCTAACATAGCTTTATCACGATAGTCAAATACAGTAACCAATGCTATATCTAGCAATTTATCAATTTCCTTAACTGTTAAAGTATAAGGAAGATGCTTAGCTAGTTTTGGTCTATCAATAAATTCTGCTTGATTATCCTTAATAACTTTTTCTCTTAATAAATAATTGTGAAGATTATAAATAGTAGTTATCTTATGCGAAATAGTTTTACTATCTTCATTTTTTAAATAACAATATTTTAAGTAGCTTTCTATATCCTTTTTAGATACTTTCTCAATATCTATTATATTAAGTTTATCCTCTAAATAAGTTTGATATAGATTAATTTCATAATTATACGATTTTAAAGTATTAGGAGATAGTCCTTTTTCATACTCGCAATAATTTATAAAATTTTCTTTAGCTACTTGTACTTTCATAATTTATCCTCTTCTCTTTAACAGTATACCACAATGCATAAAAACGTGTTATAATAAATTAACCAAAAGGAGGGATAGTTATGACTCTAAAAGATTTAGATGAAGAAAATATATCGTCTGATTTAGCATGGGACTTAGTCTTTTCTTTTAAGGAAGATGACAATAAAAATGGTGACGCTATCATTGTTCTTGGCTGTAAGAATATGCCTATTTTAGAAGATAGAGTCAAGTATGCAGCTAAACTCTACAAAGAGAAAAGAGCTAATCTTTTATTACTCTCTGGAGGGGGTATTTATAAAGATAGATTAGAAACTGACATTATGCTTGATTTAGCTTTAAAATATGGAGTTGACTTTAATAACATATTATTAGAAAAAGAAAGTACCAATACTAAAGAAAATCTTATTAATTCTTACAGATTATTAAAAGAAAAAATTACTAGTGATAATATAAAAAGATTATTAATAGTAAGCAGTGACTTTCATATGAAAAGGTGTGAATTAACCGTAGAAAAGGTTTTACCTAATAGAGTAAAATATTCTTACTGCTGCAACAGTAGTTTTTCTAAGGATAATCAAGATAATGAAGAATTAAGAATAGATAGAAAAGTTAATAATGAAGCGAAAAGATTAATTAAATATGCTAAACTTAATTATATTAATAACTGTGAGGTAAAAGGATGAAGATAGTAGGAATAATAGCAGAATATAATCCATTTCATAATGGTCATATGTATTTATTTGATAAGACTAAAAAGATGTTTCCTGATGCTATTTATGTCTTAATTATGAGTGGTAATTTTACTCAAAGAGGAGAACCTTCTATTCTTGATAAAAGAAGTAAAACAGAAATAGCTCTTATGGCTGGCTTTGATTTAGTAGTTGAGCTACCCTTCCCTTTTGCAACTGCTTCTAGTGATGTATTTGCTGAAGGAGCAATAAAACTTGCTCATGCTTTAGGGATTACGGACTTAGTATTTGGTAGTGAGTCAGATGATTTAACTTATCTAGAAGAAATGACTGATATAGAACTTTATGATAGATCATTTGATTCTCTGGTTAGAGTATATTTAGCAAGTGGACTAAATTATCCATCTGCTAGAAGTCAAGCTTTTACAGATATTACTGGTAAAAGCATAAGCTTACCTAATGATATATTAGCAAGTTCTTATCTTAAATCTATAAAGAAAAATAATTATAGTATTGAAGCTCACTCTATAAAAAGAACTAATGATTATAATAGTAATCAATTAGAAGAAAACATTTCTAGTGCTAGCAGTATTAGAAAGGCTTTAATAGATGGGAATGATATAGTAGAGCAAGTTCCTTCTTTTGTAGTACCTTATCTAGAAAGTATTAAGAATAAGATTATAACTAATGATAATTATTTCAAATATCTTAAATATAAACTTATTACGGATAACAATAATAATAGTTATCCGTCGCTTGATAAAAGTCTTTTAAATAAACTTAAGAAAAATGTTGCTAGAGTATCTAGTTATGAAGAACTAATTAACAGTGTCAAAACTAAAAACATCACTTACCGGAAAATAGCAAGAGGACTTTTATATTACTTATGTGATTTTACAGTGGATGCTAAAGATAAAATGTCTAGTATCACCTATATTCGTATCTTAGGAATTAGTAGTAATGGAAGAATTTATTTAAATAAAATCAAAAAAGACTGCTCCATTCCTATCATAAGCAAGTTTACAAGGGAAAAAGATGCTATGCTAGCTTTTGAATATAAAACTACTATTATTTACAGTTTAGAATATAATAATAAATACAATGTTATAGATGATGAATTTAAAATATTTCCAATAAGAAAGGATGAAAAATAATATGGAATCAATGTTAAAAACAAAAAAACAAGGTTTATTAATCGTTTTATCAGGACCTTCTGGCTGTGGTAAAAATACTATTATTAATAAGGTAATGGAGAACAACAAGAATATCTGGTTATCTATTTCTTGTACTAGTAGAGCTCCTCGTGGTGAAGAAAAAAATGGAGTTAATTACTATTTTCTATCAAGAGAAGAGTTTGAGCAAGATATAGAGAATGACGAGTTTTTAGAATATGCTGAGTACTCTAAAAATTATTATGGCACACCTAAAAAGCATATAAAAGAGCATCTAGATAATGGTGAAGATGTTATCTTAGAAATAGAAATCCAAGGGGCTTTAAAGGTAAAAGAGAAAATTAAAGAGGCAGTATTTATCTTTATTCTTCCACCTAATATGAAAGAATTAAAAAGAAGACTAGAAGCTAGAAATACAGAAGATCAAGAAAAGATCGATATGCGTTTTAAAAGAGCTTATGAAGAAATTAATGAAGTTAGCAAATATAACTATGTAGTAGTAAATGATGAAGTTAATATTGCTGCTAGAAAAGTACAAGCTATACTAGATGCTGAAAGATGTAGAGTTGATCGCATTGAAGAAGTTTATTTAAATACAGAAGAAGAAAAAATTCATGAAACATTATTTGAAGGTAGAAAAGAGTTTGATAATTCGGAGATTTCTCTATGAAAAAATTAATAACTAATTATCAAAAAGAGGTAGAAAAGAAGATTAAAAATAAAACATTTACTAAAGAAGATTTAGAAGATTATAAAGTTATGGTAGGATATTTTGAACATGAAAGATTAATTCATTTATTAGTCACTATTACTGTTATTACTTTAACTTGCTTCTTCTTTTATATGTTTTCTATAATGCCTTCTATATTTCTATTTTTACTAGTAATTATTCTTGTTATATTACTTGGCTTTTATTTATATCATTACTACTTCTTAGAAAATAATGTTCAAAGCTTAGAAAAGAAATATTTAGAAATTAAAAAGGTCCTGAAATAAGGACCTTTTTATTATGTAATAAATATTGATTAGTCAACTACTTCAATTTTCATTAAGTTAGTTGTTCTTGATACAGCATTATTAGGAAAACCTCCAGTAGTAATAACTATATCTCCTTTAGCTAAGTCAGTGTATTCTTTAGCAGAAGCGATACTCTTTGTTAATACTTCATCTGTAGAGTTACATACTGGTAAAAGTGTAGGATAAACTCCCCAGTTTAAAGCTAGACGACGTCCAGTCTTTTCATCTGGTACTAAAGCAAGAATAGTAGCTTTTGGTTTTAAATTACTAATTACTCTTGCAGTTGAACCACTAATTGTAGCGGCACAAATTAACTTAGCATTAAGTCTTTTTGTTGTATCAACTACAGCATCAGCAATAGCAGATTGAGCATCTACTACTCTTTCATCTTCTTCAGAATAATGGAATTCTGCATATTTTTCAGCTGTCTCACAAATTTTTGCCATAGCAGCAACTGTTTCAATTGGATGTTTTCCAACAGTAGTTTCGCCGCTTAGCATAACAGCATCAGTTCCATCAAATACGGCATTAGCGATATCACTAGTTTCTGCTCTTTTTGGGCGGTTGTTTTCCATCATTGTTTCTAACATTTCTGTAGCAACAATAGCAATTTTTCCAAGTCTTCTACAAGTAGCAATCATTTGTTTTTGAACTATAGGTAACATTTCACTAGGAATTTCTGTACCCAAGTCACCTCTTGCTACCATAACACCATCTGATACTTCAAGAATTGATTCTAAATTTTTAATACCCAAATCACTTTCAATCTTGCAAATTATCTGTAAATCTTCTCTATTGTGTTGTTTTAAGATTTCTTTTATTTCTAAAACATCTTCTTTGCAAGATACAAATGATAAAGCAAGATACTCACCACCATTTGCACAAGCGTATTCGATATCTTTTCTATCAGCTTCACTAACATATGGAATATTTAGTTTAACTCCAGGAACACTCATACTCTTTCTATTTCCTAAAGTTCCGCCAGCTACTACTTTACAAGTAACACCATCTTCTTCTTTACTAATAACTTCAAGTTTCATTTTAGCATTTTCAAGTAAAATAGCATCTCCAACTGATAAACTATCAATTGCTTCAGGATGATTAACTGAAAATCTTTCACTATTTCCAAGTACTTTCTCTTTAACCATACGAATTGTATTACCATTAACTAATTCAATAGAATCATTCTCTAGCATACCACTTCTAAATTCTGGTCCTTTAGTATCCCATAATATTGCTACTGATTTACCAGTTCTTTTTCTAACTTCACGAACTGATGTTATAGCTTTATCTCTCTCTTCAATAGTTGCATGAGTAAAGTTAACTCTAGCAACATTCATTCCTGCTAAAACCATTTGTTCCATTACATCGGCTTCATTTGAAGCAGGTCCAATACTACAAACTATTTTTGTCTTTTTCATTAACTACACACTCCTCTTTCAAACAGTAATAATTATACTATAAATTTGTCCTTTTGTATAGAATTTTTTGCTATTTTTGACAATTAGGACAGTAATAAGTGCCTCTTCCTCCTACTCTAATAAATTCTATTTTACTATTACAATTAGGACATATTCCATTCTTTTTACCATGAACAGCTAATTCGTTTTGAAATAAACCATGTACTCCTTCACTAGATTCAAAGCTTTTAATAGTTGTTCCACCTTTTTCTATGGCCTTTTTAAGGATAATTTTAGTATTTTTAATTATTTTCACTACCTCACTACTATCTATCTCTTTAGCAGGTCTTAATGGGTTTATATGGCTTTGATATAATATTTCATCATCATAGATATTACCAATACCAGCTATTATACTCTGATCAAGTAAAACCGTCTTTATTGGAGTAGTTTTATTTTTAAATTTAGCTAGTAGATACTCTTTAGTAAGTCTAGGATCATCAAACTCATATCCTAAATCACTAAGTGGTTTTATATTAAGTACTTCGTACTTAGGAAGCAAAATCATTCTTCCAAATTTTCTAACGTCATGAAATCTCATTTCTATATTATCATCTAATAGTAGTGATACATGTTCATGTTTTGAAAGACTATCTCCTTTTTTCCGAAAATAAAATCTTCCTTCCATTCTAAGATGAGTTAATAAAGCATAGTTTGTTAAATAAATAACAATCCACTTGCCTCTTGTAGTAATACTTTCTATCTTCTCACCCTTTATCTTAGAAATAAATTCTTCTTTATCGCCTACTATTACATTATCATAATAAACATTAGCTTCGGTTATTGTTTTACCAATAATCTTCTTTTCTAATGTTTTAGCAACAGTAATTACCTCTGGTTTTTCTGGCATATTAATCACTTCCTTTACTTAGCTTCGTACCAGTCTTTCCCTATTTCTATATCAACTTTTAAAGGTACACTAAGTTTTACTACTTTTTCCATCTTCTCTTTTACTAGTTCTCTCATTATTTCTATTTCATTATTACAAACATTAAAGACTAATTCATCGTGCACTTGAATTAACATTTTACTCTTTAATTTTTTTTCTTTCATAGCTTCGTATAGTTCCACCATAGCTTTCTTTAAAATATCAGCAGCACTACCTTGAATAGGAGTATTTAAAGCCATTCTTTCACCACTACTTCTAACCATATAATTACTACTTTTTAACTCATCTATCTTTCTTCTTCTATTCATTATAGTAGTAACATAACCATTTTGATAAGCTTCTTCTTTTTCTTCTTCCATATATTCTTTTATTCCTTGATAAGTATTTAAATAATTATTTAAGAACTCTTTAGCACTAGCTACATCTATTTTTAAGTCTTCACTAAGACCAAAACTACTTATACCATATAAAATACCAAAGTTAACTGTTTTAGCTATTCTACGCATTTTCTTATCAACATCTTCAATTGGTACTTTAAAAATATCAGAAGCAGTTTTAGCATGAATATCTTTATCTTCAATAAAGGCTTCTTGTAAGTTTTTGGCATTAGCCATATGAGCAAACACTCTTAATTCAATTTGACTATAATCAGAACTCATAAGAATACTATCATCCTCTGGAATAAAAGCTTTTCTTACTAATTTAGAATAATCACTTCTAATCGGAATGTTTTGCAAGTTTGGTTTACTACTCGATAGTCTTCCTGTTCTTGTAAGACATGAATTAAATATCGTATGAATCTTACCATCTTCTCTTATTTCATCTAATAGTCCTACACAGTAATTAGCATATATTTTAGATAGATTTCTATACTCTAGTACTTTTTCTACTATTTCATTATCAGCTTTTATTTTATCTAATATATCTTTACTAGTAGAATAGCTAATGTCATCTTTTTTTCTCTTCTTTGGATATTCTATTTTTAATTTTTCAAATAATACTTCTCCTAACTGTTTAGGTGATAAAATATTAAACTCGCCATCTGCCAATTTATAAATTTCATTTTGCATTAATTTCATTTTAGTTTCTAATTCTTCTTTTAAGTTTAGTAAATATTCTTTATCTACTCTTATACCAGTTAACTCCATATCTGCTAAAACAAAAGCTAGTGGCATTTCTATCTCATTAAGCAGTTTAGTTTCATCATAATTATCTATTTCTAGAAGAATTTTACTCTTAGTATCATAAATAAATCTACTTTTATTAATACACTGCTTTTGAGTAGTTTCTATATCTACTTCTTTCCTTTTCTTTTCTGTCCCATAAGTTTCCTCATAACTAGGGCAGTTATAGTTAAATTGACTCATCAAGACAGTAATATCATCTTCTAACTTATAATCCAATAAATAAGAAGCAATCATACTATCATAATTACAATTATTAATATTAATACCATATTGATGTAAAAGTATAATCATTCTCTTTAAGTCATAAGTATATTTGGGTATATCATTTTCTAATATTTCTTTGTTAGCGATAAGTTCATCTATAGTCATAAAACAAGACTCTTTTAAATTACTAAAACCACAGCCAATTACTTTGCTTTTACTATAAGTATAGCCATCCATTTCTAAGTAGAAAGCAAAAGGAATATTAAAATTAAATTGTTTATAATTAACTATCTTTTCTTCTTTAATTTCTTTTTCTTCAAAATCTAATGTTTGTCGTTTTTCACTTTCAAAGCCTATTTTTTTTAAGAAAGATTTAAATTCTAATTCCTCTAATATATTTCTATATTCTTCAACATTCATACCTTTATATATACAATCTTCTAGTCCAAAAGGAATAGGTACTTCCCGATAAATAGTAGCTAAGTCATAACTCATATAGGCATCATTCTTACCTTGTTCCAATTTTTCCATTGTCTTTCCACCGATTTCGTCTAAGTGATTATAAACATTATCTAGACTCTGGTACTTAGTTAATAAATTAATAGCTGTCTTCTCACCGATTCCTTTAACCCCTTGAATATGATCACTAGCATCTCCCATAAGAGCTTTTAAATCTATCATACGAATTGGGGTAGTTCCATAAGTATCTTTGAAAGTCTTCTCATCAAATCTAATAAAGCCTTTAGTCTTTAATAGTTTTACTTCTACTTCTTTACTAATTAATTGTAGTAAATCTTTATCACTTGAAACAATAGTAGCAATAAACTCATCTTCATCATCAACTATTTTAGCAAGAGTACCTATTATATCATCAGCTTCATAATTATCTATTTCAAAATGCTTTATTCCCATTGCATCCAATACTTCTTTAGCTTTAGGAAATTGTAGTTTTAACTCTTCTGGCATTTCTCTACGTCCTGCTTTATATTCAGCATATTTTTCATGTCTAAAAGTTTTGCCTTTATCAAAAGCTACTAAAATATAGTTAGGTTTTTCTTCCTCTATTATTTTATTCATCATATTGATAAATCCGTAAAGACCGTTGGTAGGAAATCCTTTACTATTTTTCATAATAACTCCACTATAACTAGTTGCATAATAACTTCTAAATAATAAATTGTTTCCATCTACTAGTATAATTTTTTTCATAGTCTACCTTCTTCCTCTAACTATTATAACAGTCTTTTTATCAGTTTAAAAGAAGAAAAATACTGTTTTAAGAGTTATCCATTACCATTATTTTATTATCTTTTAAATCACTTAATTTATCACACAAAATTAGACTTACTAAAACGGCAACCATATATATTATTGTTACTAATAATGCTGTTTTCACAATTTCTTTAAATTCATTCATTATAATATTTCCTCCTCTTGATAAATCAAGTTTACTATCGAACAATTGTTTTGTCAACTATTTTTTACGAATTTTTGTTTGACATTATACTAATAGACATGGTAATATTGAGAAAAGGAGGAAATGAGAGATGGAAAAGTTGACAGATAGACAACAAGATATTTTACAAATTATTAAAAAGCTTACAGCAAAAAAAGGATACCCACCTACTGTTAGAGAAATTGGTGAAGAAGCTAATCTTCATTCTCCTGCTACTATTCATTTTCACTTAATGCAATTAGTT
The DNA here is from genome assembly GCA_934130265.1 of uncultured Bacilli bacterium. Classification (GTDB taxonomy): domain Bacteria; phylum Bacillota_I; class Bacilli_A; order RF39; family UBA660; genus Onthousia. The sequence goes on along the minus strand of CAKOYC010000003.1, from coordinate 13,117 downwards.
AAGAAAGGTTATATTTCTAAAGAGGATGGATCTAATAGAACTATTGAAATATTAGTACCAAATGAATATTTAGATGAACAAGAAGATGTAGTAAAAGTTCCTCTTCTTGGCAAGGTAACGGCTGGTACACCAATTGAAGCGATAGAACATCCTGATGAAACTTTCGCTCTTCCGGTAGAACTTGTTGGAAACAAGAAGGAAGTATTTACGTTAAGAGTTAGTGGTGAATCTATGATAAATGTTGGTATATATGATGGCGACATTTTAATTGTAGAAAGACAACAAAGTGCAAATAACGGAGAAACAGTAGTAGCAATGAATAAAGATAATGAAGCAACAGTAAAGACTTTTTACAAAGAAAATGGTCACTTTAGATTACAACCAGAAAATGATACAATGGAACCTATTATTTTAGATGAAGTAACTATTCTTGGAAAAGTTGTTGGTCTATATAGAAAATTTTAAAAAAAGAACAAGTTAAATATTTTTCTTGTTCTTTTTTACTGTATCTTTTAAAACTTCACTAGCAATCACCATACCAGCTGTTGCTGGAACAAAAACGGATGATGCTATTACTTTACTATCAAGCTTAACTGGTAATTCTTTAGAAAAACATACTTTAGTTTTTACTGATAATCTATTTTTCTTTAAGAAATATCTTAGTTTTCTAGCTAGTGGATCATTATATGTCTTATCAATAGTAGTTATTTCTATCTTAGTAGGATCTAGTCTTTTCCCCATTCCAAGGCAAGTTATGATTGGTATTTTTTTATTCAAACAGTAAGTTAGTAATAATTCCTTCGCTTTAATATCATCACAAGCATCAATTACATAAGTATAATTGCTAGAAAACACTTCATCTATATTATCTCTATCAAGTTTTATTTTATAACATGTAATATTAACGTTACTATTTATATCTAAAGCTCGTTCTTTAATCAAATCAACTTTATCTTTAGAAATAGTACTGCTAAGGGCAATTATTTGTCTATTACAATTGGTAATATCAACCATATCATAATCAATTACTGTAATATCAGTAAAACAACTTCTAACTAAACCTTCTATAACATAGCCACCTACTCCACCACAACCAACTACTAGTATTTTTTCATTTTTAAAACTATTTACCATACTAGTTCCTACTAAACGTTCTAATCTTTCAAACTTATTCATATTAAGCTACCTTTTCTTTAATATATTGTTTCTGTGGTAGCGAATATTTAGAAAATTGTTTATTATTTATTAATTGATAATAGTAACTATATATTAAGTAATTTTCTTCCCCAATTTGTAAATAATTAGTCATATTTTTTTTTAGTTTTGTTTCTGTATTAGCAAAAGTTGAAAGTATCTGTTCATAACTTCTTCTTGATTTAAAACTCTTATCAATCATAGTAAAATCAAGCGTTTCTAAAAATGAAATCCACTCAGCTTGAGCATTTAGTCCTTGTTCATCTAATAGATAAAAATATTCTGATTTACTAGTAGTATTTTGTCTTAATTCTAACATGTTAATCTGTTCATGTTCGTTTAAAGAATTAACTATTCCTGTTCTCTTTAAAGATAAAACTGTATCTTTTTTCTTTAAAGGATTAGTAAATCTTAAATTATTAACTAGTATTCCATACAACGTATCCACATAAATATTTGACTTTTCAGGAGGGAGTGGTATGGAGTATTGGTCACAAAAATCACTCGTATGATATTTTTCACTAATTACTTTAATTGATGTTACATCGTTATTATAATATGATGAAATTCTTCGTATAGTTTCTGTTAGTCTTACTGGTTGGTCTTTATAATACTTTGCATCTTCTAATTCATTTAATGAATACTTACCTATTATAACATTACTTTCTGTATTTTTTTCTGCTTGCAATTTCATCTTTTCTTTATACATATTATGAAAACTAACTTCAACTTCTACCATACTATCGTCCATTGTCATTGGTAATACTACCATATACATCACTCCTTCGCTTAAGAGAAATATTATAACATGATATTTAAAATAAGTACATTATTTTTTTATTTATTTTTATAAAAACAATTATGTCCAACTTTTAGTTATGTCTAACTTTTCAAAAAGGAGCCTATAAAATAAAGACTTCTTAATAAAAACTTAGACATAATTTTTTTCTACTTCATATTATTTTTTAACCAATTTGGTGTTAGTAGAAGATTAGGTCACACTAATTACTCTACTACAGTTAATGAATATGGTCATTTATCAGAAAAAGCAAGAAAGGAGATAACAAAAATTACCAATAAATACATTTAAGATTAGAACTCGGCGTAATTTTGAGAGTAAAAAAATAAAAAAGCCTGATAAATCAAGGCTTTAAAAACATATTTGGTAGCCTGTACGGGGTTTGAACCCGTGAATACGAGCTTGAGAGGCGCGCGTGTTGAACCACTTCACCAACAGGCCATAATAATGTCTTAGCTAAAAGACATTATTAGTTTAACATATATTATTTTTTTTGACAATTACTTTAGCTGCTTTTTTCTCATTTTTTACTTCTTTAATTTTTTGAACCACTAATCCTTTAGCAAGAGGAAGATTTTCCTCTTTTAAAGATTTAATGATATTTAAAAACTCATTTGAATCATATGTGATTAATTCATCATCTAGAAACAAACTTCTTTTTTTAGAATAAGTATAAATATCTTTATCAGTAAAACAATTAAAAGAACTGCTATGCTTTTCAATATAATTTTTAAACATATAACTAACACTATGCAATTGGCAAGTACTAAGTAATAGAGTAAAATACCTATTAAAAAAGCCACTCTTATAATAGTAATAATAATCAATTGCTTCTTTCTTACCGCAATTTATAGCTAAAATATCATCAACAACTGGTTGGGCTTTTTCCATTTCAGCTGTTTTATAATCTAACAATTCTTTAAGTTGTTCATCATAACTCAGATTGAAAAAAGCTTCTTTATTATCTTTTAACTTTGCTATATATTTTTTCACTAAAATTACTGGTAAACTATTTTCCTTACAAAAAGCAAGTAACTCTTTCTGTTCAATAGATTCTAAATCACTTCTAGAAATACCATTTTCTAACTCTTTAGTAATTCTTATGTCTTCATTTTTGCGATATGCCAATCGTCCAAGTTCCACATTTCTTCTTTGAGCATGCTTTTTAAAAAGAGGAAATTCTAATCTCTTATATAATTCATTATCATATTTTTTAACTACATCATAAGCTTGTTCTATCTCAAAACGTGATACTTTAGTATATCTTTTACTAAACTCCGTAAAAGAATCACATCCAGAGTATTCCACCATTTTTACTTTTGTTTTAGCTTCTCTTATTTTATGAGATAGTTCTTTTGCTTTTTTAGTACTTTCCGGATATTGTTTTAAAACATATTTAGCTATAGATTTATCAATCTTATTTGGTTTTTCTTTAGTTAAAATTAAATCTTTTATTTCCCAACATGCTAAACCAACTTTTTTACTAACTGATTCAATAATATTATTACTATCCTCTTCATTAATAAATGCAAAAAGTAACTCTGTGTAAACTTGTTCTCTTTTTTGTTCTAGTTCTTTTTGATAAAATTCATCTTTTTTAGAATCAATAGCAGTTATAAATTCAACTTGTTCTTGATAGCTAGTAAATTTACTTTTAAATATATTCCAACTAGCCAATATAATTTCTTCTAATGTCTCAGCACTTTCTAACATCTCAAGTTTTTGTCTTTTTAATTCTCTATTCATTTTAAACCCTCTTTCCAAAAGTGTGTTTATTATAACAAAAAAATGAATAATTTTCAACAACTATTCATTTTTCTTATTAAATTGTATTATCTTTTAAATAATGATAAAGTAATACCTATTAATTTTTAGAAAGATTATTAAGATTATTATATTTCATTCTTTTTACATAATTCTATTACTCACTCAAAATGAGTAACTCGATAGCTATATCTTTGTCAGCCTTTCCTGTTTTTAATTTCAAGTCTAGGTCTGCTAATTTTAAAATAAACTGTTTAATTTCTTTAATAGAGCTATATCTACCAAGTTCTAATATCTTTTTAGCACGATATGGATGAACAGCTAGTTTTTTAGCTATTTCATCTTCCCTATAACCTCTATTATTAAGTAGTTTGACTTGATATAAAAGACGATACTGACTTTCTAATAATCCCATCAAAGAAAATACCTCTATATTATAGTTTTTTAACTGATTATATAGGGTAAGAGCTTGTTTTTTATCTTTAAGCCCAATAGCTCTTATTAGATCAAAGGATAATTGATCTTGTTTTTCTAAAGGTATTGGCAATAGCAATGCCACATCTTGATTAGTTATTTCCTTACTATCTATTTTATATAATTTTAATTTATTACACTCTTGATAAATAGCATCATAACTATCATTTACTCTAGATAATATATTAGTAACTACCCCATTTTCTAATTTATAACCAGTAAGTTCTTTCTTTATATAGCCATCTCGACTAGGATTAAGTTCTAGAAATGTCATCTTCTTCTTTAACTCTTTACCTATTTTTTTTCTATCATCCATTTTACTTACTGTTAGAAAAAACAAAGTACTATCAATTTCTTGATCTAAGTATTTTAACAAATGATTAAGACTTTGTTCTTCTTCCGTTGAAGTAGCGGTTAAAAAACTAGCATGATTTGCTATAACCACTTTTAATGGTGTTAAGAAAGATACTGTATCTAAGTCTTCTAAGACAGTAGCTAAATCAGTCTCTTCTAAATCATAAGTAGTAATAGAGGCCTCCCCAAAACCTTTTTCTTTAATGATTTTAGCTATTTCTCTTTCTAATAACATACTAGATGAAGAAAGAAGCAAATAATTATGCTGCTTCATTTATTTGCTCCACTAAATATTTATAAACTTCATCAAGTTTTTCTAAAGTCTTACCGCCACCTTGGGCAAAAGTAGCACTACCACCACCATTACCATTTGAGATACTTGCTATTTGTTTAACTAAGTAACCAGCACTTAAACTAGCTATTTTGTTACGGCAGATAAAGTTTACACTATTATCTTCTTTAATATTAACTATGAATACTAAAGAATTATCAACTTTATTTGCTAAAGCATCCATTATCGTTTTTAAGATATCCATCTCTTCATTATTAAAAGTTAAATATAAGAAATTCTTATCATTTATTACTTTAAGATTAGTTAAATATTCATCTACTTTATTTAGACTCTGTTTTTCTTTTTCTTCTTGGAACTTTCTCTCAAGAGTTTTAACCTCTCCTTGAACATATGATAATTCATTACGATTAAACACTATATCACGATAACTCTTTGGTGCACTATTATCAATAGTAACATCAAAAGTAAGATTAATACCTAATTTTTTAGCTTGTTCAAGTATCTCTTTAGATTTCATTAATAGTTTAACCATTTCATCATTATAAGGCTTAATAAGTTCAAATAAAGTTGTCTCTATCTTCTTATTAGTACAAGCTTCTATTCGGTAAGTATTACTTCCTTTAGATTCAAATGAAGAAATAGCAAATCTTTTAATATCTTTAGTATTGGCTATATGAGTACCACCACATAATTCCATTGATTTATCAATCTTAACTACTCTTACAGTCTCACCATACTTTTCTCCAAATAAAGCCATAGCACCTAACTCTTTAGCTTTATCAAGAGGCATAACCTCAGTTGATGTTATTATCCCTTTATCTATCATTTCATTAACCATATCTTCTACTTGATATAGTTGTTCATCAAAAATCTTGCCAGTATAAGTAAAGTCAAAACGAAGTTTACTATCATCTACATAACTACCAGCTTGCATAACTTTAGGACTAATAATGGTTTGTAGGGCATACTGTAACATATGAACACTACTATGATTAGCTTCAATATTATGACGACGCTCTTTATCAATAATAACTTCACACTCATCACCAACAGTTATTTTACCAGATAATAATTTTACTTTATGGATATGTTGACCATTTGGTCCTTTAAAGACATCTACTACTCTAGCGGTAAAGTTTTTACCTGTAATCATACCAGTATCTGCTACTTGTCCACCACTCTCAGCATAGAAACAAGTTCTTTTTAAAGCAATATAACCATCATGATCAAGTTCTCTTTCAAGATTATCTTTACTAAAGATAGCAAGTACACTACTTTTTAAACGGTATAGTCCATAGACAAAGGTAGAAGGCTTTTTAAAATCCATTAAAACTTGTTTTTGTTTAGCCATAGAAGTCTTATTACGATTATTCTTCTTAGCAGCTTCTCTTTGTTTATTCATATAATCAACAAAGCCATCTTTATCTACCGTATAACCCTTTTCATTAGCTATTTCTTCGGTTAATTCAAGTGGGAAACCAAAGGTATCATAAAGTTTAAAAGCATCATAACCAGATACAACTTTATCATTTACAGTTTCTAAAATATCATCAAGTTTTGCCATACCTTGTTCAAGAGTTTTCAAAAATAATTTCTCTTCTTCTAGTATTAAAGCTTCAACTTCAGCTCTTTTTTCATATAATTCTTTATAAAAGTCTCCCATAGTCTCACAAACAGTTCCTACTAATTTATAAAGAAATGGTTCATTAAATCCTAATTGTTTACCAAATCTTGAACTTCTTCTTAAAAGACGTCTTAAAACATAATCTCTTCCTGTATTTCCAAAACTTGCTCCATCAGAAAGGGCAAATGTTATCGCTTTAATATGATCAGCGATTACTTTAAATGAAGTTTGACCATTATAAAGAATACCTGACATTTCTTCTATTTTAGCTAGTATTGGGGTAAATAAATCTGTTTCAAAACTAGAATCTACATCTTGAAAAATTGTACACCATCTCTCAAGTCCTGCCCCAGTATCAATATTTTTATGTGGAAGCTCTTTATACTTTTCACGAGGTTTTCCTTCTTCTGATTGAAACTGTGAAAAGACGTTATTCCAAATTTCTATATATCTTTCTTGTTCATCATCATTTTTAAACTTTTCAAAAGCATCATGATTTGGATCATACTTTTCCCCACGATCAAAGAATATCTCACTATCTGGTCCACAAGGTCCACTACCTATTTCCCAAAAGTTTTCATCAAGTTTTATCATATGGGAAGGATCCATTCCAAGCTCTATCCATTTATTTAAAGCATCAGCATCATCTGTATAGACTGTTACATAAAGTCTATCTTTAGGAATAGCAAACCATTTATCACTAGTTAACAACTCAAAAGCAAAACTAATCGCTTCATTTTTAAAGTAGTCCCCAATTGAAAAGTTACCCATCATCTCAAAGAAAGTATGATGACGTCTTGTTATCCCAACATTTTCTATATCATTTGTACGAATACATTTTTGAATATTAACAATTCTTCTACACTCAGGAATAACTGTTCCATCAAAATATTTCTTTAAAGGAGTTACTCCGGCATTAATCCATAATAGTGAATTATCATCTCTTGGAATTAAGGGAGCACTTTCTACGTATTTATGTCCATGTTCTTCAAAATATTTTATCCATAATGATCTAATCTCATTACTAGTCATCTTTCTCATTTTTATCTACTCCTTCTATTAAACACTTAATCTTTGCTAAGTCTTCTTCATACTTTTCCATACTACCATTATTTAAAAGGTAATAATCAGCATAAGCGATAGGACCACCTTTAGCAGAGTTTTCTATCTCAGTAACATCTCTTCTTATAATTTCTTCCTCGTTAAAGGCTCGTTCCTTTCGCTTAGATATTCTATCATACCTTAATTTCTTATCACAGACAATAGCAATCACTACTAAATCTTTAAATTCTTCTTTTAAAATTTTATATTCATCCCAAGAATATAATCCATCTAAAATAACATTACCTTCACTATATAGTTTTTTAATCTTTGGTAATAGAAGTTTAGCAACTACTCCCATACCATGTTCTTTTCTAATCTTTTCTCTAAATTCTTTTTGACTCTCAGGAGTTATTTCTATTCCTTCTTCTTTCATTTTCTCATAAATAACTCCACCAAAATAAACTAAGCTATATCCTTTATTATTAAAATAGGAAGAAGCAATACTCTTCCCACTACCAGCCATTCCTACTATTGCAACTATTTTATTCATCTTTTATCCTCCACTATTTTTAAAGCTTCTAACTTTAAACTTTCCATATCTTTATTTTCTACTATATAATCAAAGCCTTTATAATCATCTAAATCTATTTCTGTTTGATGATTTTTTTCTTTATTAGTTAACTTATTATCTTGCTTATTAGTTAGTAATATAGTCTTGATATTAGGATACTTTTCTTTTAATACTTCTATTTCATGAACTAATCTACCATCAGTAATAAGTCCTACATCATAATAATTATCAAGAACTTCTATTGTTGTAATTAAATAGTCAAGGAGAAAATCTTTCTTTTTTAATTTTAACTGTAAGATGTCATACCCTAGTGTTTGCAATAGTTCTCTTGGTTTTTCATCCTTTTCTTTATCATAATTAAAGTAGTCTTCCGCCCAACTATACAAAGGAGCAGTTAATTTTAAAATACAAACTTTGTTATTATCTTTTTCTTCCTCTTGTTTAATAAGTTTAGCAAAAGTATCTTTCCCTGCTCTTGCTTTACCACAAATTAAATAAAGTTTCATCTTACCACCTCGACTTAGTCTAATTCTTCTTTTTTGTTTAGAGAATGAAACTTCTCTCCTACTCCTGTTTTTTCATCAATAAACTCTAAAATTATCTTTAAACTAGCAATAACAGGAGTTGCCACTATCATTCCTATCATACCAAAGAAATAGTTAAAAATCAATAGTCCCAGCATGATAGTAACAGGGTGTAATTTCATTGTTTTACCCATAATTAAAGGTTGATAAAAGTTGTTTTCTAGGGTTTGACAGACCATAATTGACACGATAGTTAAGATACCTACTTTAGGATTTATTGAAAAGCCAACAAATAAGGCAGGTACCGCTCCAATCCATGGACCAATATAAGGAATTACATCAGTTACAGCACAAAACAAAGCAAATAGTAAAGGTGCTTTTAAACCAGCTAGAGAAAGGCCAATCGCTTGGGTTAAGAAAACAAAGAACATGACTATTAACACACCTTGAACATAATTTCTTAACTTACCATTAATTCTTCGCATCAAGTCTTTAGCATTATCATGATAAATATCAGGTATTAGTGATAACATATGTTTCTCACATTTTTTAAAGTCAAATAAGATATAAAAACCAATCATAAAGCCTAGTAGTATATTGGCTCCACCACTAATTATTTTACTAACTGTTTTAAACAACATAGTAGGTAGAGTCTCTGTCATATTCTTACCAATAGATTCTATTCTACTAATAATATCAGTCTCATAACTAGCAAGTAGTGAATTATCAAAAGAAGCAAAGAAGCTATCAACACCTTTTTTAGTTTTATCAATAAGAGAAGGAAGAGCATTAACAAGATCAGTAATACCAGTAGCAAAAGATGGGATAACAAAGTAGCATAATACTACTACTAAAACAATTAAAAGAAGATAAGTTATAATACAAGCCACTACTCTATTCATCTTCTTTTCCATCTTAGTAACTAATGGATCTAAAAGCCAAGCTATTAACAAACCAATAAAGACTGGAGAGATAACTTTTAAAATATCAAGAATAAAATCTAGAATCTTCCATTCCTTAACAACATAAGTAACTAATAAAGCAACTAGAACAAGCACTAAAATATGAACTAGTTGTAATACTTTATTAGAAGTCTTAATAAATTTATTTAATTCTTTTTTATCTACTTTTTCACGAAACATCTTAGCACCTTCATTTCTATTTCTTAGTATACCACTTATCTTTACATTTAAAAAGAATTTTAATAAAATATAGGTGGTGATCTAAATGCAAGTAATTAAAGAAAATACAACTTATCAAGAAGAGATAAAACACTCTAAGTTTATTACTTTATTATATAAGGTTAATAATATAGATGATGTTAATTACTATTTAAAAAAGGTAAGAGAAGACTATAGGGGTGCAACACACTACTGTTATGCTTTTAATCTTTTAAATACTAGTGGTTATAGTGATGATAAAGAACCAAAAAATACAGCTGGAAGACCTATGCTTTTTATACTAACTTCTAATAATATTATTAATATTTTAGTTATTTCCGTTCGCTACTTCGGTGGTATCAAACTAGGTACGGGTGGTCTTTTAAAAGCCTACACAAATGGTCTATTGGAATCTCTTAAAAAATCTGTTCTTTTAAATGTAATAAGTGGTTATTTAATAACTTGTGAATTTAGTTATGAAAATGAAAAAAAATACTCTTACCTATTTAAAGATAAGAATATTTTATCTAAAGTCTACCAAGATAGATGTATCTACACTTTAGAAGTAGATGAAACATTTCTTGATAGTTTAACAAATTTACCTGGTCTTAACATTACTAATAGAGTTAAACAGTTAATTGAAGATAAATAATTATTTTATAAACCAAGAAGCAATGGTATCGTAGTCTCTATATCCTACTTCTTTTTTTATTAGTTTTCCATCACGATAAACTTCTAATGTTGGAATACTCATAACACCATGCTCCTTAGCAATATTTTCAAACTCATCAACATCTATCTTGATGATTTTTACCCCTTCAAAGTGTTCTTCTAACTCTTCTAATACTTCTCCTACCATTTTACAAGGTCCACACCAAGTAGCATAAAAATCTACTAAGACGTCACCTTTTGCTTTTAATTCTTGAAATTTTGCCTCATCTTCTAAATAAATCATTTTATCATCACCCTTCATATTTATTAGTTACAGTATCTAAATCTTTAATATCAATTATCTTTTTATTAGTTTCTAATTCTTTAACTTCATCAACTGTAACTATTTTATTCTTTAATAGTATATCAATTACTTTTAAATTTAAACTATTTTCACTATCACTTTTATCAAGAGCCATAATTTCTTCAAGTGTTGTATTAATTCCACCAAAGCTATCTTTTAAGACTGGTGTATCTTCCATAATAGATTTTCTAACTTTAGAATTCATAAAGTCATCATTACTACTTAATGGTATCATTAAGATATTTAAAGCGATAAACATTATTATATAACCTTCTATTATTCCTAAGACAAAACCAAAGATTCTATTAGGTAAGACTAGTATTACCGTAGCATCTACTATCTTACTAATTATTCCTGATAGACTAACAATTATTCTTAGAATAAAATGGAAGATAATTAACAGTACGAGAAAAGCTATTAATTGATAAAAGATAATACTTAAAGAACTAAGAGGACCAAAGACAGAATTTACTCTAAATGGCGGAAATAAATTAATTAGAAAACTTGCTAATAGACCTTTTAACAAGAATGCTAAAATTATAGCTGCTATATTTCCTAGCACCACTGCTGCTTCTTTAATCACTCCTCTTTTTAATCCTAAAATACCAAAACTTAAAATAATTAAAACAATAAGTATACTAATATTATTAATATTTTCCATAATCCAAATCCTTTCTATATTTTTATTATAACTATATTTTTTAAAATATGCTATACTAAATTAAATGAGGTGGAAAAAATGAACGAAGTCATAAGAGTAAGTGACAAGACAAAAGAAAAAATGATTGAATATTATAAAGATAAGAAAAAGGATAAAGAGATTCCTTATGTAGTTTTTCAAGCAGTTGATATGGATACTACTATTACAATGTATACATCAGGCAAAGTTATGTTTCAAGGAAAGAGTGCTGATGTTGATGCTGCTATGTGGAAAGAAATGGATGGGATAGAATCTACTCCTAAAGTTAATGCTAATGATAGTAAGTATCACAATTGTTCTTCCGTTGGTAGTGATGAGGTTGGTACTGGTGATTATTTCGGTCCCATAGTAGTAACAGCTACTTATGTTCCAAAAGAAGAAGTTAAGTTTTTAGAAGATTTAGGCATTAGAGATAGTAAAAAGCTAACTGATGAATTTATCTTAGCTAATGCTCCTATTCTTGCTAAAAAGCTAACCTACCGTAGTCTTATTTTAAATAATATTGATTATAATAAAAATTATACCAAAGATTTTAATATGAATAAGATAAAAGCTGTTATGCATAATAAAGTTTTATATCAATTGATGCATGAAGTTAACCCAAATGTAGATTATATTATTGTAGATGAATTTGCAAGAGAAAAAAGATATTATGAATATCTAAATGATGCTAAAGAAGTTCAACGAGGTATCACTTTTATGACTAAAGCTGAGGATAAGAATCTTGCTGTTGCTGCTTCTTCTATTATTAGTAGATATATTTTCTTAAAAGAATTTGATAAATTATCAGATAGCATTCATATACCTCTTTTAAAAGGAGCTTCTAAAGAAGTTGATAAAGTCGGAGAGGAAGTAGTAGAAAAGTATGGAGAAGAAAAACTTAAAGAAATAGCTAAATATAATTTTAAAAATACAGAAAGAATATTAAAGACGATCATTTATTGATCGCCTTTTATTATCTTTTCTTATAGTATGCCCCTGTAAACTGTCTTCCTGCTTTAGATTTATCATTTCTTGAAGCACTATTTGAATAATAATTTGGATTAGTTATAGTATCATCATTATTTACTATAAATGTTTCAAAATCATTAGGATTCAATTGATAAAGTAATGCTTTTCTTAAATCAATTTTAAATTCTCCTTTTTTATTTTCCTTAATAGCACCAGTTTCTTCCCAAAATGATTCTTTAGCCCATTTAGGCATAGAGTCGTAAGTCCAGTTGTTACCGGCATGAGCACCTATATAAACATAAATATCATCTAGTTTACTATCATATTTACTTTGTAAAGATTCGATTGTAAGTTTTGGTAGATAATTATCTATCATTTCTGCCCCACAGTGTGCTGTTGCTGTAACACCGTTTTTCAAGTCACTAGCAATTAATACTGGACAATCAGCAACTGGGAAACCTGCTACAACGCCAGGTAAATCTTTAGTAATTATTAAAATGTCACCAGGTATATCTAAGTCCCAACCATCCTCATAAGATTCAACCATTGATCTAGTTAACTCTACTGCCTTACCTTCTTTATTTTGACTTGGCATATAAAATTTCTTTGGATCAAATTCTTCATTATAAGAGGCACTAGCTAATCTTCTAT
>CAKOYC010000002.1 GCA_934130265.1 uncultured Bacilli bacterium | reverse complement strand
GTAATTATAATGTATATATTTAAAATAGTAGGAAAAACTAATTTTGATGGGAAATTAATTTACAAGTAAAAGAAATTTTGTTAAAATATTAACAGTAAAAGGACGTGATAGGATGTTAGCAAAGGATATTGGAATAGATTTAGGAACAGCAAATGTATTAATATATATAAAAGGTGAGGGAATAGTTTTAAATGAACCTAGTGTAGTAGCTATTGATACAGATAATAAGAAAGTTGTAGCAGTAGGACGTGAAGCTAGTGAAATGTTGGGAAGAACTCCTGGAAAGGTGAAAGCTATTAAACCGATGAAAGATGGAGTTATTGCTGATTTTGAAATAACTGAGATTATGCTTGACTATTTTATTAGAAAGATTCATGCTCGTAATTTCTTTTCAAGACCTAGAATCTTGATTTGTTGTCCATCTAATATTACTCCAGTTGAGAAAAATGCCATTAAGGAAGCAGCTGAAAGAACTGGAGCAAGAAGAGTATTCTTAGAGGAAGAGCCTAAAGTAGCTGCTATTGGAGCAGGAATGGATATTTCTAAACCTAGTGGTAATATGGTAATAGATATTGGTGGTGGTACTACTGATATAGCTGTTCTTTCTTTAAAAGATATAGTTACTAGTGCTTCTATTAGAGTGGCTGGTAATGTATTTGATCAAGATATTATCAAGTTTATTAAAGAAAAGTATAAATTATTAATAGGTGATAAAACAGCCGAAGAGATTAAAATAGAGTTTGCTAATGTTTATAATCCTGATAAGAAGAAAAAAATGGAAGTAAGAGGAAGAGATTTGATTACAGGATTACCTAGTACAATAGAAATATTTGAAAATGAAACTGAAGAGGCTTTATCTGAATCACTTCAAAAGATAATTAAAGCAGCTACTAATGTTTTAGAACAAACCCCTCCAGAATTATCAGCTGATATTGTTGAAAAAGGAGTAATCTTAACTGGTGGTGGAAGTATGTTGACAGGTTTAGTTCCATTATTAAAAGATAAACTGAAAATTCCTGTTTTTATAGCTGATACCCCATTAACTTGTGTAGCAGAAGGGACAGGAGTTTTACTTGATGATGTGAGAAGTCTAGAAGAGAACTAGACTTTTTTCTTTTTCTAAAATAATTGTACAATAGAATATAAACTGATATAATTGAATAAGAAAAGAGGAAGTAAAATGAATCAAGAAATATTAAGTGCTTTAAAGATAGTAGCAGTAACCTTTCTTTGCTCAGCACTAATAATGCCTGGAATGAAAAAAATAGCCTTTCATATAGGTGCTTTAGATGTTCCAAGAAGTGATGAAGGTAATAGACATATTCATAAAAGAGTAATGCCTAAACTTGGAGGAGTTGGAATATTTTTAGCTTTCTTAGTTGGCTATATGTTATTTGGAATAGAAAGTATTCAAATGAATTCAATTTTGATAGGAAGTTTTATTATTATTCTAACTGGTATTATTGATGATATAAAATCTATTAGAGCAAGTAGAAAGTTACTGGGACAATTAATTGCTGCTTGTATCATAGTCTTTTATGGAGGAATACTTTTAAATAATATTACGGCTTTTGGTTATACAATTGATTTTGGAATTTGGTCTTATCCACTGACAATTTTCTTTATAGTAGCTTGTACAAATATTATTAATTTAATAGATGGCTTGGATGGTTTATGTGGTGGTATATGCAGTATTTTCTTTTTAACTATTGGTATAATTGGCTTCTTTCAAGGTAGAAGTGGTAGTCTTGTTATGATTTTAACATTTATTATGTTAGGTGCTACTTTAGGATTCTTACTTCATAATTTTCATCCAGCTAAGATATTTTGTGGTGATTGTGCTATGTTTTTAGGATTTATAATAGCAGTAATAACACTTTTAGAATTTAAAGGACCTGCTTTAACCAGTTTATTTGTTCCTATAATGATTTTAGGTATACCTATTCTTGATACATTGTTTGCTATTATTAGAAGACTTCTTAAGCACCAGCCACCATTTGCTCCAGATAAGGATCATATACATCATCAATTATTAGGAATGAACTTTTCTCACAGAACAACAGTATTAATTATTTATGGAATTGATTTCTTATTTGCAACAGCTTCAATCTTCTATATACTTAAAGATCCTGTTTTAGGTAAAGTATTTTATATTTTGATATTTATAGTAGTAGTATGGTTTGTTTTAAGAACTAGTATTATCTCTCCTAAAAATAAAGAAGTGACTGATAATATTATTGATAAATTTGAAGGAACTATTAAGAAAGAAAAGAGAAAAAAACAAAAAATGGTTAAGTAACCAGTGGTTAAACAACTACTGGTTTTTTGTTAAAAAATATCCACATTTATGGAAAATTATGGTAAAATAATGGAATCGGAGGTATGCTGGATGATAAATTTTATTATATGTGATGACGAAGAAATTTTTAGAAATGTTATCAAAGAAAAAATTGATCATTGTATGATTAAAAGTATGATTGAATATAAAACCCATTTTTTTAGTTGTTATGATGAAAACTTTTTCAATTTTGTTAAAAATCCAAATGGTTTTAATGTTTATTTTTTAGATATTCAAATGCCTGGAATAGACGGTACAGATGTAGCTCGATATATAAGATATAAACTTGGAGACTGGAATTCACTGATTATTTTTGTAACTAATTTTAGTAAATATAGAAATAAAGTATTAACTAGTCGTTTAGATGTTTTAGATTATATAAAAAAATCTAAAAAAGGTTATGAAAGGTTAGAAGTAGTTATATCTATAGTATTATCTAAATATAGAAATACAGATAATTGTTTAGCTTTTGAGCGAGAACATTCTGTTTTTAAAATTAGGTATAGAGATATTATTTTTATAGAAAGAGAGCTGAATAGTAAAAGCTGTATTTTGTATACGGCAAGTGGTGAATATAAAATAACTAAGTCGTTATCAGAAATTGAAGTACTATTAGATAATAGATTTTTAAGAACTCATCGTAGTGCTATCATTAATGTGGATAAGGTTGTTGAATATAATGTTAAAACAAATACTGTTATTTTTTTTACAGGTGAAACCACTGATTTGGTAGCAAGAGGCAAAAGAAAGGAGTTGAAGGAACGTGTCCTTAGTTATGGTGAAGTGTGTAAATAATTTAGTAATGAGCTTAGCTATAATTTTTACTACAATGTATTTGACTGATGAAAGAATAAAATTGATATCTATAAATACAATCTTTTGGATATTTATAAGTGTTGTACCAAGCCTTGTTTTTTATGTTCCTAGATATAATATTATTTTTAATATTTTTTCTTTTTTCTGTTTAGTATTACTAGTTAATAACTTATTTAGTATTAATTTGATGAGCTCTTCTGTTATTGTTATGTATTTTATAATTCTTTCAATTATACCAGATTTAGTAGTTTCATCAATAGTTATAAACTTTTTAAACTATAATCAATTAATTAATAATTTCCTTGTACTTCTTATTACCAATCTTTCTGTATCAATTATTACATACTTTTTATTTAAAATACCCTTAATAACAAGACTTACTAATAATAGTATAATAAAAATAAGCAAATCTAAATATAAAAACATAATTCTATATGCTATTTTGTCTTTCTTTTCCATTGGTATAGCTTATTATAGTATAACTGATATTTTTCAACCAACACATACTTATTTTATTATTAACCTTCTTGCATTGTTTTTAGCAACACTTGTATTTGTATATATAAGTGAGTTAATTAAATACAATCAATTAGAAGATAAAAATGCCATTTTATATGAATGTATGAAAAATATTGAGAATTATCAGGAAGAACAAGATTTAAAAATTCATGAGTATAAGAATCAGTTATCTAAGTTGACAGCTTTAACCAATGATAGACTAGTACTGGAAAAATTAGAGGAAATATTGAATGTTGATTTAACTACTGATGTATATTTGTTAGGAAAATTAAAAAATGTACCAAAGGGTGAATTGAAAAGTTTAATATACTACAAAATGTTAATTGCAAATAAAGAAAATATAAAACTTTCCATAAATGTTACTAAACTAGCTGAAAATAATTATAGATTTACTAGGGAACAAGAAAAAAGTTTAAGTCATTTGATTGGTATTTTTTTTGATAATGCTATTGAAGCTGCAAAGGCATCGGATGAAAAGAAGATTTTGTTTGAGATATATGATTCAAATTTAGGAATTACCTTTTTAATTGAAAATTCTTTTAGTGGAAATATAGATTTAAATAAAATAGATAAAAAAGGATTTACTACAAAAGGAGAAGGACATGGAAATGGATTACATTTTGCAAAAAAAATAGTTAATAAAAGAATTGGTATTTATACTAGAAAATTAATAGAGAATAATAATTTTATTCAAAAAATAATAATAAAAAAGGAATGAACTTAGTCCATTCCTTTTAATGCTTTTGGTTCATCAACTGCCCACCATAAACATCCAACACTAGCAGATGCAGTAGCAAGCATTCCTAAAGCTACTAGTAATTTTGCAACTCTTTTTTTCATACTTGACTCCTATTCTATTTTAAATGTTAAATAAATAACATTTAAACCATTAAATAATTCCTATATGGCATACCATATATCCTATAAGTAATAGGTAAAATTAGAATTGTTTCTATTATCATACCTGATAATAAATATATAGAAATATCATTATTATTAAATATTATTATAATTATTGTATAGATAAGTGCTATTATACAGGTTGCTATTTTTCTTAAGACTCTTTTTCTTTTGTTGGTTAAAGGTCTTTTTACTGTATCAGCTGGAGCATATAGTATAAAACAAATAAATGTAATTATACATATTACTATTTTAACTGGTAAAGTAATAGTAATCTTTGACATTAGTAATGGAATACCTACCAATATAAGTATTGAAGAAAATAGGCAAGTTGAAGATTTATTTGCATGTATACCAAAAGCTGGATATCTAATAATATTAAAGAATATTAGTGTTAAAATAAATTCTTTAATTATTCCTAGTAAGAATGCTAGTGGAAGAATTATTAGAAATTTTCCAAAGGTTAGATATATACCTTCTAGTCCATATCTTAGTTCTTCTTCTTGTATTTCTATATTGTTACTTTTAACAAAAGAAATACAATTATTTAAAAATCTTTCTTTCATTTCATACCTCTCTTGTTGAACTAATAATACTATAAAAAATGTTATGTAATCAAAGATATACATCTTTTTAAAGCCTTTGTTTAAAAATAATATTCTCTGTCATGATAAGTGATAATGTTTACCGTTTAGAGTATTTTAAAAGCTATTTACGGTAGAAATGTAAAAAATAGAAAAAACTATGATAAGATGCAATTACATCGTTTTAAGAAGTTCAAAAACCGGGACGTACTTAGTTGGTGTAATAATTTATGGAGGTGAGCCAAATGATAGGCAAAGTAAAATGGTTTAATAATGATAAAGGATATGGATTCATTGAATACAAAGAAAATGAAGATATCTTCGTCCATTATTCAACTATTAACATCATCGGTTATAAGACTTTATCGGAGGGTCAATATGTAGAGTTTACTTTACTAGAAACAAGTAAAGGATATCAAGCCGTTGATGTTACGCCTATAAAAGAACCAGCTACTGTAAGATAGCTAGTTCTTTTCATTATTTCCCATAAATTTTACATAATTTTTGACAAGAAATTATCTTCTTTTTTTAAAGATATTATGCTATACTACAGGTATAAGGAGAGTGATAATATGGAAATAATTATCCGTGGTGACAAAATTGAAGTTACTAAAGCAATGAAAGACTATATTAAGGAGAAACTAAAGAGACTAGATAAATATCTAGAAAATAGTGATACTGTTAGAGCAAGTGTAGTAGTAAGAGTATCTTCACATCGTCAGACAGTGGAGATAACTATTCCACTTCACAATTTTATTATTCGTTCTGAAGAAACACAAGAAGATTTTTATGCAGCTGTAGATAAAGCGATAGATGTAATGGAACGTCAAATTAGAAAGAATAAAACAAGATTAAAGTCTAGAGAAGATAAGACAAGAATAGATTTTAAGATGATTGATTTAACTGATATTGAATATGAAGAAAAAGAAGATAAAATAATTAAAAGAAAACAAGTAGAAGTAAAACCAATGGATGAAGAAGAAGCAATTTTACAAATGGAACTTTTAGGACATCAGTTTTATCTATTTAAAAATATTGATACATCGAAGGAAGCAGTCGTTTATAAAAGAAAAAATGGTGGCTATGGTTTAATTGAATCTGAATAGATAAGGGCAGTTAATAATTAACTGCTTTTTCTAAGCCTTGAAAAATATGACCTTTTATGATAATTTATATAAAAGAAAAGAGGAGAAAGTATGAAATTATACAATACTAGAACAAGACAAATTGAAGAATTAAAACCTAAGAATGGTAATATTATAAAAATGTATACTTGTGGACCGACAGTTTATCATTTTGCTCATATTGGTAACTTAAGAACTTATATATCGGAAGATATTTTAGAGAAAGGATTAAAGTATCTAGGATATGATGTTCAAAGAGTGATGAATATTACTGATGTTGGTCACTTAGTAGGTGATGGTGATACTGGTGAAGATAAAATGCTTGTAGCTGCTAAAAGAGAGCATAAAACTTCAATGGAAATAGCTAAGTATTATACAGATTGTTTCTTTACAGATTGTAAAAAACTAGGTATTAGAAAACCAGATGTAGTAACTCCTGCTACTGATCATATACCTATGTATATAAAGATGATAGAAAAACTATTAAAAGATGGTTATGCTTATATTGCTAATGGTAATGTTTATTATGATACTTCAAAGTTTTCTAAATATTATGAATTATCAGGTAGAAATAAAGATGATTTATTAGTAGCAGTTAGAAATGATATAGAAGAAGATAATTCTAAACGTAATCCTTTTGACTTTGGACTATGGTTTACCAATTCTAAGTTTAATAATCAAGAGCTTAAATGGGATTCACCTTGGGGAGTAGGATATCCTGGTTGGCATATAGAGTGTTCTGGTATTTCAATTGAGAAACTAGGAGATTATTTGGATATTCATTGTGGAGCAGAAGATGCAGTTTTTCCTCATCATACTAATGAAATTGCTCAGAGTGAAGCTTATCTTGGTCATGATTGGTGTGACTTTTGGGTACATATGGGATTTTTGAATGATAAAGGTGGAAAGATGAGTAAATCAAGAGGAGAATTTCTTACCGTATCTTTATTAGAAGAGAAAGGTTATAATCCTTTAAGCTATCGTTATTTATGTCTAAACTCTTATTATCATAATCAGTTGACTTTTAGTTACGAAATATTAGATGGAGCAGAAAATGCATATCTAAAGTTAAAAAGAAAAATAGCTAGTATTAAAGATGATGGTGAATTAAATAATGATAAAATAACTAGTTATATTAATAAATTTAAAGAAGCAGTTAGTAATGATTTAAATTCTTCTAATATGATAACTTTGTTATATGATGTTTTAAAAGATGAAGAACTATCAGGTAAGAGTAAATTGTATCTGGTAGAAGATTTTGATAAAGTGTTATCATTGGATTTAATAAGTAATGATGAGGAAAATAGTCAAGATGATTCTTGGATAATTGCTAAAATAGAAGAAAGAAGAAAAGCTAAGGAAGCAAAAGATTATCAAAAAGCTGATGCAATACGTGATGAGTTGTTAGAACAAGGAATAATCTTAAAAGACGGTCGTGATGGTACAACTTTTGAAAGAAAGTAGGTTTTGAATGGAAGTATATCAAATAATTAGTTTAATAGTTTTAATTGTTATAATTATTTATTCAGCAGTATTATCAGTAATATACTATATAAGAAGTTATAAGAGTAAAAAGATAGATGCTAGTAATAAGAGTGGTAAAGAAATAGTTTCATCTATTTTAGATAAGTATAATTTAAAAAATATAAATGTAGAAAAAATAGATGGTAGTGATAGATACTTCTATATTGAAGATACCATTTTCTTATCTAAAGATATCTATGAAGGTAAAAGTATTTATGATGTAGCAGTTAGTGGTTATATTGTCTCATCCTTTATTAAAAATAATGACTCTAAATATTTAATTAGAATTTTATCAAATTTATATTCATTTTTAGATTATACTATATTGTTTAGTTATGCTATTGTTATACTAGGATTAAGCTTTGAAATAAGTAATCTTGTTTGGATAGGTGTTTATCTTCTTATTTTTGCTTTCATAAGTAACTTAGGTTTATATATTAAGGAAAGAAATTTAATAGATGATGTTGTTAGTTTTTT
Source organism: uncultured Bacilli bacterium (assembly GCA_934130265.1). GTDB lineage: Bacteria > Bacillota_I > Bacilli_A > RF39 > UBA660 > Onthousia. The sequence continues at coordinate 23,225 of CAKOYC010000002.1, read as the reverse complement.
GAGACATGAAGAGATTATTAATACTACTTTAAAAGAAAAAACTACTAAAATGTTATTTTCTATAGTAAGTCTATCAGTAGCTTCCTTAGTTTTTAAAGTGACTTCTTTCTTTCAAAAAGCAATATATATAATAATAAATGATGAGGAGTAGAATTATGAATTTAAAAGAAATTAATCCTTTAGTTTTAGCTTATCTAGGTGATAGTGTTTATGAAACTTATATAAGACTTTTTCTAGTTAAGAAGAATATACCTAATATTGGTAGTCTACAAAAAGAATCTCTTTCTTATGTGACTGCTAAAAGTCAAGCTTCTATACTAACTAAACTAATAGATGATAACTTTTTTGATGAAGAAGAACTTACTATAATACGAAGAGCTAGAAATACAAAGGGACATAAGCCACCTAAAGGTTGTGATTTAGCAACTTATCATTTTGCTACGGCTTTTGAAGCTGTAATTGGTTATTTATATTTAAAGGGTGACAATGAAAAAATTATGAATCTAATGGAAAAAATAGAAATGGAGTAGTTATGATAGTATATGGTTACAATGTAGCAGAAGCTATATTAAAAAAAGAAAAAAACTGTAAAAAAATCCGAAAAATCGTAATTCAGGATAGTATGATGGGTAAATTTGCTAAATTGCTACCTGAAAACGTTAAATCTAGGACCTTTTATGCCTCAAAAAGCGAAATTGACTTTTTGTCAAAAGGATTACATCAAGGTATAATGATAGACATGGACTACTCATACAGTTCACTAAATGAACTTTTGCAGAAAAATCCAGAAAATATTATTATTCTTGATCATTTAGAAGATCCACATAATTTAGGGGCAATTATTAGAACAGCTGTAGCTTCTTCCTTTGATGGAGTTATTATTCCTAAGGATAGAGAAGTTGGCGTTACTAGTACAGTAGTAAAAGCTAGTGTTGGTACTATTTTTGATATGGATGTTGTCCAAGTTACAAATATAAAAAACACAATCGAAGAATTAAAAAAAGAAGGCTTTTGGATAGTAGGTACTAGTATGAATGGGAGTGACTATCGTCAGATAGATTATAGTGGAAAAATAGCTCTTGTTATTGGTAACGAAGGGAAAGGAATGAGTAAGTTAGTAACAGATTCATGTGATTTTCTAGCTAGTATTCCTATTGCTTCAAATGTAGAAAGCTTAAATGCTTCTGTAGCAGCAGGTATTATGATGTATGAGGTAGTTCGAAATAGAAAGTAGGTACTATGAAATACTATAACGATTACGAACTTCTTTATCTTATTAATGAAAATGATGAAATAGCTAAAGATATATTAAAGAGAAAATATGCTCCTTTAATTTATGAGAAGTCTAAGGAATATTATCAAAGAAATCATTATGATATTCCTTCTTTTTCGTTTGATGAATTGATAAATTTAGGAAATAGTGTGCTGTTAAGAGCAACTAAAACTTATAATGAAAAAGAAAATGCTTTATTTTATACTTATTTTATTACTTGTTTAGCAAGAGAGTTCTCTCTTTATAAAAGAGGATTACTTGCTAAGAAAAATCAAATACTTTATAGTTTTCCCCACGATGTTAATTCTTATGAAATTAATGATTATATTAAAGAAGAGGTTAAGTGGGATGATGATCCGTGTAAAATTTGTGAAGAAAATGAATTATTTGAGTTTATTAAACAATATATGTATAAGCTTGAAGGATATGATAGAAAGGTATTTGAGTTAAGATATAATGGATTTAAGTATAGAGAGATTGCAGAACTTTTAGAGTTATCTACTACTACAGTAGGTAAAATAGTAGAAAAACTCAAAAAAAGTTTACAACAGGAATTGAAAAAAGAATGGTAATAGAGTAAAATTAAGATAGGGTGAGTGTATATGATGAGAGTATCATTAAAAGATTATATGAATTCCTATCATGATGTTAAAGAGTATCAAGAGACATTTTATGCGATGGATCAAACTCTTAAATATATACATGAAAATAATTATCAGGTATATTCTTTTAATCCTGAAACGATTACTCTTTTTAAAGATGATGATAATAAGACTGCTTCAGTAGTTTATCAAAATGTTACTGGATTGGGTGATAAGCCTTTAGATGAAGTTCATCAGAATATGTTTAATCTAGCACTATTAGAAGTAGCTATTTATACTTCAACCTATCCTTATTTGAAACAAGACTTTTTAAGAGAAAATTTTAAAGAAATATCTATGTTACTACCTAATGAAGATATTGCTTACTATAGAAGAAATTTATTAGAAAAAAATTACTTTTATTATAGTGATTATTGTAATGCTAGAAATAAAAATGAGATAGAAAAAATAAATAAGAGTTTAGAGTCTGATGGAGGTAAAGGTAGAAAGATGGTTAAGTCTACTCCATATGGTGCAATGTATCAGGATTTAGGAGAAGATAATAATAAAGCTGCCTTTGTAACAAGATTTATTCTTCCCTTTATTATTATTTCTCTTAGTTTATTAATACCTCTATTATCAATTATATTAGCAAATAAATAAAGTTCCTATTGTGGAACTTTATTTGTTTTAATTGAGAGATTATTTGATAACAAAAAAACCTTACCATTGGTAAGGAATTTCACTTTACTATTTATTAACAGCATCTTTTAAAGCAGTTCCAGCTTTAAATCCAACACTTTTGCTAGCTGCGATTTGGATAGTAGCACCTGTTTGAGGGTTACGTCCTTCGCGAGCTGCACGTTCAGAGATTTTGAATACACCAAAACCAGCTACAGATACTTTATTTCCGTTTACAAGTTCATCTTTGAATAAATCAAATGTTGCAGTGAAAACTTTTTCAACATCAGATTTACTTAAACCTGTAGTACTAGCGATAGCTTCTATCATTTCAGACTTTTTCATTGTTTCACCTCCTGTACTGTCTAATTAATTATAGCATATATTTTTTAGAAAAGTATACGATTAATGGACAAAATTTACATTTTTCTTTATTCTTTAGAAGAAAATAAACCATATATAGAAAATATGTTTGATTATATTGATTAAATATGTTATAGTATGAATATATTAATTCCTGTTATGAGTAAAATCAGAGGGGTTTTTAACAAATTAATAAAATTCTTTTATTTTTTCAAAAAAGTGTTATACTAACAACGAAATGAGGTGTTACTATGGATAAAATAATAGTAAAGGGTGCAAGAGAGAATAACTTAAAAAATGTAAATATTGAACTTCCTAAAAATAAATTGATTGTTATGACTGGACTTTCTGGTAGTGGAAAAAGTTCATTAGCTTTTGATACAATTTATGCAGAAGGGCAAAGAAGGTATGTAGAGAGTTTGTCAGCGTATGCTAGACAGTTTTTAGGTGGTAGTGAGAAACCTGATGTTGATTCTATTGAGGGGTTATCACCGGCTATTAGTATTGATCAGAAGACAACTAATAAAAATCCACGAAGTACGGTTGGTACAGTAACAGAAATATATGACTATTTAAGATTGTTATTTGCAAGAGTAGGTACACCATATTGTCCAACACATCATATGCCAATAAAAAGTCAAAGTGTAGAAGAAATTGCTAATAAAATATTAGAATATCCTGTTGGTACTAAAATAGTTTTATTAGCACCAGCAGTTTATGGTGAGAAAGGTACTCATAAAGAATTACTTGCAGATTTAATGAGTGAAGGTTATATTAGAGTTCGTATTAATGGTGAGATGTATGATTTGTCTGATAAAATAGAACTAGACAAAAATAAAAAAGATAATATAGAAGTAGTAGTAGATAGATTAGTTTTAAAAGACGATATACGAAGTCGTTTAAGTGAAGGGTTAGAAAATGCTTTAAAACTAGGACATGGGAAAGTAGTTGTACAATTTAATCTATCAAAGGAATTAGTTTTCTCTGAAGATTTTGCTTGTCCTTATTGTGATTTTTCACTACCAGAATTAGAACCTAGAATCTTTAGTTTTAATGCTCCATATGGTGCTTGTGAAGAGTGTAAAGGACTAGGAGTAAAATTACAAATGGACCCTGATTTAGTAATACCAAATAAAGATTTAAGTTTAGAAGAGGGAGCTATTGTAACATTAGGTGATGACACTGAGGGAATTTATTATAAGAAGTTAGAGTGTCTTTGTAAGCATTATAAGATAAGTACTAAAAAGTCTTTTAAGAAATTAACTGATAGAGAAAAAGAATTAATTTTATATGGTAGTGATGAACCTATTTTATTTGATTATAGGTCAAAAAGTGGTAATCACTTTCATCAAGTAGATTATTATGAAGGTATAATCAATAACTTAGAGAGAAGATATATGGAAACATCTAGTACTTGGATTAGAGAATGGCTAGAAAAATTTATGATTGAGCATACTTGTGAGGCTTGTAAAGGTTCTAGACTAAAAGATAATGTTTTATCGGTATTAGTTGGTGGAAAAAATATTTACGAATTAACTTGTATGAGTATAAAAGATTTAATACCTTTCTTTACAGAACTCAAACTTAGTGAAGAACAATTAAAAATTGCAGATTTGTTATTAAAAGAAATATTATCTAGATTAACTTTCCTAAAAAATGTTGGTCTTGAGTATTTAACACTAGCAAGAAGTGCTGCTACTTTGTCAGGTGGAGAAGCTCAAAGAATTAGATTAGCTACTCAGATAGGTTCTAGATTAACTGGAGTATTATATGTACTAGATGAGCCAAGTATCGGTTTACATCAAAGAGATAATGATCGTTTAATTAAATCTTTACTTGATATGCGTGATTTGGGTAATACCTTAATCGTAGTAGAACATGATACTGATACGATGCTTGCTGCTGATTATTTGGTTGATGTTGGACCAAAAGCTGGAGATGAAGGTGGAAGAATAGTAGCAGCTGGAACTCCACAAGAAGTTATGCAAAATGATAAAAGTATAACTGGTAGATACTTAAGTGGAAAAGAGTGTATTGAAGTACCAAAAAATAGAAGAAAAGGTACTGGTAAATATATAACTATTAAAGGAGCAAGAGAAAATAACTTAAAGAATATTACTGCTAAGATACCTCTTGGTACATTTACTTGTATTACAGGAGTAAGTGGTAGTGGGAAGAGTACTTTAATTAATGAAATATTAGTTAAAAGTGCGATGAATTATGTTTATCATAGTAAGAATAAGCCAGGACAACATGATAAAATATTAGGACTTGAAAATATAGATAAAATAGTAGATATATCTCAAACACCAATTGGACGTACTCCTAGAAGCAATCCTGCTACTTATACAGGTGTATTTGATGATATTAGAGATTTATTTACTACTACTAAAGAAGCTAAGATGCTTGGTTATGAAAAAAATAGATTTTCCTTTAATGTAAAAGGTGGAAGATGTGAAGCTTGTCGTGGTGATGGTGTAAAGAAAATTGAGATGCACTTTTTACCAGATGTTTACGTTCCTTGTGAAGTTTGTCATGGAACTCGTTATAATCAAGAGACTTTAAAAATAAAATATAAAGAGAAGAATATTGCTGATGTTTTAGATATGCGAGTACATGAAGCGTTAAAATTTTTTGAAAATCATAGTAAAATAAAAAATAAGCTTCAAGTTTTAGAAGATGTTGGATTAGGTTATGTAAAACTAGGACAAAGTGCTCCTACATTATCAGGAGGGGAAGCAGAAAGAGTCAAACTTGCTAAGGAATTACAGAAAAAAGCGACTGGAAAAACTCTGTTTGTTTTAGATGAACCAACTACTGGTCTTCATACTGATGATATAAAGAGGTTGCTTGCAATTTTACAAAAAATAGTAGATAATAATGATACAGTAATAGTAATAGAACACAACTTAGATGTTATAAAATGTGCTGATTATATTATTGATTTAGGAAAAGAAGGTGGAGATTTAGGTGGTGAGATAATTGCTACTGGTACACCTGAAGATATTAGTAAAGAGAAAAACTCTTATACGGGACAATTCCTAAAAAAGATTTTATAGGAGGATAAAGATGAAAATTGTTATCTTATCAAAAGGAAAAGAAAGACTAAATAGATCTATAGAGTGGTTACTCTACTTCATATCTTATTCTTTAGTCTTCATTATAGTAGGTAGTTTATTTAAATCATTCTATATAGATAGTGCTCATCCATTACTATATAGTATACTAGCTACTTTTATTCTCTATATCTTAAATAAAACTGTTAAACCGATATTGGTTAGTTTAACTATTCCTATAACCGGTGTTACTTTAGGATTATTTTATCCTTTCATAAACTTATTTGTTTTGAAATTAGTAGATTGGATACTTGGTAGTCACTTTGACTTGAAAGACTTCTGGGTAGCACTAGTTATTTCTATTCTTATTTCTGTTATGAATTTTATAATGGAAGACATAGTTATAAAACCACTTATTAGGAGATTTAGACATGAGTAGAGTAGCATTAGATTTAGGTTTTATTAAGATTTATTATTATACAATTTTCATCTTATTAGCTATTGTTTCTGCTACATATTTAATAATTAAAGAAGCTAGAAAACAAAATATAGATAAAGATTTCTTAATAAATACTATTTATTATGTAATAATATTTGGTATATTAGGAGCAAGACTATACTATGTAATATTTGAGTGGGATTATTACGTTAAAAATCCTCTAGAAATATTTGCTATTTGGCATGGTGGACTTGCTATTCATGGTGGCATAATAGTAGGACTAATCTTTATTCTATATTATTGTCATAAAAATAAAGTTTCTAATCTGAAGTTTTTAGATATGGTAGTAGTAGGGTTAATTTTAGCACAAGCGATTGGTAGATGGGGCAACTTCTTCAATCAGGAAGCTTATGGTGCTATAACTACTAAACAAGAACTTATTAATATGCATATACCGCAATTTATTATAAACGGTATGTATATAGATGGAAACTATTATCAACCTACCTTTTTATATGAGTCCATTTTAGACTTGTTAGGATTTGTAATATTATTTTTAACACGTTGCTATCCATATCTTAAAATTGGCTTTTTAACTGGTTTATATTTGATTTGGTATGGAGTAACTAGGTTTTTTGTTGAAGGGATGAGATCAGATAGTTTGATGTTAGGTCCTTTGAAAATGGCTCAAATAGTTTCTATTATGATGATAATTTGTGGTATATATTTCTGTTTTATAAGAAATATAAAATCTAAAAAATTTGAAAACTTATATCAAGAAGGAGGAATTAGACATGAAGTATGAAGTTGGTATAATAGGATGTGGAGTAGCAGGTATGACTGCTGCTATATATTTGAAAAGAAGTGGTATATCTTGTGCTATATTTGAATCATCAATGCCTGGTGGACAAATAGTAGCGAACGATAAGATAGAAAATTATCCCGGGTTTTCTAAGATATCTGGTAGTGATTTAGCTATTTCTATCTTAAATCAAGTTAAAGAATTAGAAATACCAGTTATTTTTGAAAAAGTTGAGAAAATAGATAATAAGGGAGTAGAGAAAGAGATAATTACTGATAAAAATACGTATTCTACTTTAAGAGTTATAATAGCAACAGGCAGAAAGTCTAAAAAACTTAATGTATTATTTGAAGATAAATATCTCAATCATGGACTTAGTTTTTGTGCTGTTTGTGATGGTAGTTTATATAAAGATAAAGACGTAGTGGTAGTTGGTGGCGGAGATAGTGCTTTAGAGTCTGCTATTTATCTTAGCCCGATAGTAAAAAGTGTAACTATTCTTCATAGACGTGATAAGCTTAGAGCTAAAAAGAGTCTTGTAAATAAAGCAGAAAAATTAGAAAATGTTTCTTTCAAACTTGGTGAAGTATTATCTTTTATTGGAGAAGATAACTTAGAAGGGGTTAAATTAAAAAGTGAAGAGGTAATTAATTGTGAAGCTGTTTTTATCTGTATTGGTCAAACTCCTAATACTGAGTTTTTAAATAATATGAATATTTTATCAAAAGACTCTTACATAGAAGTAGATGATAATTTTGAAACTAAACAGAAAGGTATCTATGCAGTAGGAGATTGTGTATTTAAACCACACTATCAAATTGTTATTGCTATGAGTGAAGCGGCAAGATGTGCCCTAAGAGTAAGGGAGGATATTCATGAATAAAAAAGTTGTAGTGCTTGGTGGTGGAAAAGGAATATCTTATCTTTTAGCAGGACTAAAAGACTTTCCTCTTGATATTACGGCTGTTATTTCCGTAGCAGATAATGGGCAAAGTACAGGAAAACTTCGTGAAGAGTTCCATATTCCAGCTGTTGGTGACATTAGAAAAGTAATTACTAGTTTATCAGAAAGTGATGAAAACATAAAAGAGATGTTAGCGTATCGTTTTCATACTACTAGTGATTTAGATGGTCATGCTCTTGGTAATTTAATACTAACTTCATTACTAGATATTACTGGTAGTTTAAAATCTGCTATTGAAGAGTTATCCATCTTATTAGATGTTAAGAGCAAAATTCTTCCTTTAACAGAAGATGAAAATATAACTTTAATGGGTGAAGCGATAGATGGAGATATAATTGAAGGAGAAGAAATGATTACTAAGTCTCCTAAGAAAATAAAAAAACTATTTTATAAAGAGGAACCTCATATTCTAAATGAAGTGATTGAAGCTATTAATGAAGCGGATCTTATTCTTTTAAGCATGGGTAGTTTATATACTTCATTATTTCCTAACCTATTAGCTAAAAAAGTAATAAAAGCTCTTGATAAGACAAAAGCACCTATTATGTATGTTTGTAATATAGTAACGCAACCAGGTGAGACTGATAATTTTACTGTTAGTGACCATGTTAATTTAATAAATCAATACTTAGGTTCTCATAAGTTGGATGTAGTTATTGCTTCAAATTCTCCTATATCTCAAGAAATGGCAGAGAAATATGCAAGTGAAGAAAGAAAAGACCCAGTTAAAATTGATTATGCTGTTTTAAAATCATTAGATGTAGAATTTATTGAAGCAGACTTGTTAACTATAGCTGATAATACTTTAAAGCATCATAGTCAAAAATTAAGTTCACTAATATTTTCTTACTTAATGAGGTGATGCTATGTCTTTTACAACTAAGATAAAAGAAGAGATAGTCTCTAAAGACTTATCAGAAACAGAAAAATATTCTATATTAGCAGGTTTTGTTAGAAATAATGCTACCTGGTATGAAGATAAATTACAACTTATTAATGAGAATGGTGATATAATTAACTATTTTAAAAATATATTAGATATGTTTAAAGGAATCAAGTATGAAGAATATACTAAGGATAGTAACAATTTTACTAAAAATGATTTACATGTTTTAGAAATAGTAGAAGGTAGTTCTTTTCTACTTGATTTAGTAGCTTATCAAAAAGAAGTACCACCTGATTATTTTTTCGATGGAAAGTTAGAAACTAAGGCTTATCTAAAAGGAGTATTTTTAAATGGTGGTAGTGTTAATGATCCGAAAACTTCAAGATATCATATGGAAATATTAATTGACTATCCAGAAGAGGCAGTTTTTGTGCAGAAAGTATTAAATTCTTATAATTTAAATATTAAGATGCTTAATAGAGATCGTAGCTATATGCTTTATCTAAAAGAAGCGGAAAAAATAAGTGATTTTTTAAAGATTGTTGATGCAATGAATGCTGTTTTATATTATGAAAATGTTAGAATTTATCGTGATAAGAAAAATCAAACTAATAGGCTTAATAATTGTGAACAAGCTAATACTGATAGAATAATTGCTAGTGCTTTAGAACAACTTAATCAAATAGAAATACTTAAAGAAAATAATGCCTTAGATTTATTAGATGATAAAACAAAAGAAGCTCTTTATTATCGTGAAAAATATAAAGAAGCTTCCCTAAAAGAGTTGAGTGAAATTATAGAAAAAGAAACTGGTCGCTCTATTTCTAAATCTGGATTAAATCATCGATTTAGAAAAATTAAGGAACTAGCTTCTAAATTTATGGAACAGTAGTTAATATTTTATCAACAAGACCATAGTCTTTAGCATCATTGGCGGTTAAATAATTATCTCTATCAGTATCATTTTCTATTTGCTTAATAGATTTTCCTGTGTTTTTAGCAAGAATTTCATTAAGCTTTTTCTTTGTCTTTAAGATATGTTCAGCAGCAATTTTTATTTCTGTGGCTTGTCCACTAGCTCCACCAAGGGGTTGATGAATCATAACCTCACTATTAGGTAAGGCATATCTTTTTCCTTCTTTTCCACTAGATAATAAGAAAGCGGCCATACTTGCTGCCATTCCAAGACAAATAGTAGAAACATCACTTTTAATAAAATTCATTGTATCATAAATAGCAAAACCAGATGTAACATTACCACCAGGAGAATTAATGTAAATAGAAATATCTTCATGACTTAGTGAATCAAGATATAAAAGTTCTGCTACTACAGTATTTGCTAATATATCATCTATTTCACCAGATAAAAGAATAATTCTATTCTTTAATAGTCTTGAAAATATATCGTAGCTTCTTTCTCCACCAATTTCTTTATCAACTATCATAGGAATTAAGCTCATTTTATCACCTTTATCTTTCTAAAATTACTATATCCATATAAATAGTTAAATATACTTAAAATAGTTCATCATATTTTGCATATAATTTACATCTTTGAATATAAATGTTATAATTAAGAAAGAATAAGAGGGTGAACTTATGATAGAAGAAATAAAAGTTAAAGTTAATGGAAAAGAAGAGAAGGTTCCTATTGGAACAACTTTATTACAACTTAGTAAAAATTATAGTAATAAGTATCGTTTTCCTATTATTATTGCTAGAGTTAATAATACATATAGAGAACTTAGTTATAGCATTCATGATGCTTGTGAGATAGAATTTTTTGATTTAAATTCAAGAGTAGGAAATAGAACACATATTGCAGGACTTACTTTTCTTCTATTGGTAGCAGTTAAAGAACTTTATGGGGAAAAAGCCAATATAATTGTTCAACATTCACTAGATAAAGGTATTTATATAGAAACAACTTTTCCAATTAGTGATACTTTAGTTAAGTCTATAGCTAAAAAGATGTTATATTTAGTAGAACAAAATCTTGATATAACTAAAGTTAGTGTTGAAAGAATAAGTGCAATTAAGTATTTTGAAGCTATTAAAGATAATGCTAAAGCTAATATTATGAAGTATAATACTAATACTTATATTACCTTGTATAGATTAGGCAGTTATTATAATTATTTTTATCATTATATGCCAACATCAACGGGACTATTAAGAGACTTCAAGTTAACTTATTTAAATGATAATGGCTTTATTTTACAATTCCCAACAGTTTATTCTAAGAATACTATAACAGAATATAAACATCATCCTAATATGTTTAAAGTATTTAAAGAGTGTCATGATTGGGCTAAGCTTATGCATGTTTCTAATCTTTCTGAATTAAATAGTATTGTTTCAAAAGGACAAGTGGAAGATTTAATAAGAATAGATGAAACTCTACAAAGTAATAGACTATTAGAAGTGGCAAAAACAATAGTAGCAAATAAAAAAGATAAGAAAATTGTTCTTTTAGCAGGACCTTCTTCTAGTGGCAAAACAACAACTACAAGGAAGTTATGTATGTTCTTAAGAAGTTTTGGTTTAAATCCTAAGATGATAAGTATGGATGATTATTTTGTAGAGCGTGATGAAACACCACTTAATGAAAAAGGAGAAAAAGACTACGAATGCTTTGAAGCAGTTGATCATAAATTGCTTACTGAGCAGGTTTCTTCCTTGCTACAGGGTGAAATAGTAAAAACACCCATTTATAGTTTTATTGAAGGCAGTAAAGAATTTGTGAGAGAAATGAAACTAGAGAAAAATGATATTTTATTAATAGAAGGCATTCATGCACTTAATCCTAAAGTTTTAGATAAAATACCAGCAAAAAATAAATATAAAATATATTTATCAGCTTTAACAGAACTTAATATAGATTCTCATAATCGTTTTTCAACAACAGATAATCGCCTTTTAAGAAGAATTATTAGGGATAGTAGAACTAGAGGATATGATGTTGTTGACACGATAGCTATTTGGCCTAATGTTAGAGGTGGGGAAGAAAAATACATCTTTCCATATCAAGATGAAGCAGATTCTACTATCAATACAGCTTTAATCTATGAACTTGGTGTATTAAAAACTTACGTAGAGCCATTACTTTATTCAGTAGATGAAGACTCTATTTATTATGATGAAGCGAAAAGATTATTGAATCTCTTTAGATTAATATTACCAATACCAAGTGAAGCGATACCAGATGATTCTATTTTAAGAGAATTTATTGGTGGTAGTTGTTTTCATGACTAAAATAAAAATCAAGGAATAGTTAAGTCTAAACCTTGATTTTGTTTTGTATATAAATTATTACCACAATACTTCAATATCTTTATCAATATCATGCCATACGAAGTTTTGTACCTCTTCCATGTCTTCACCATATTCTCTTATATAATTGTTATGCTTAACAAGTTTATCTTTGCACCATTCATAAAGAGGAGTAGCTCTATTTCCTAGTTTAGGCAAATATTTTAAAGCATCCATTACTAGATGATATCTATCGATTTTGTTTTGAACTCTCATATCAAATGGAGTAGTAATAGTACCTTCTTCAATATAACCATGGACATGTATATTATCATTTTCACGTTTATAAGTTAATTGATGAATTAAAGAAGGGTATCCATGGAAAGCAAAAATGATAGGTTTGTTTTTAGTGAATAACATATCATAATCTTGATCAGTTAATCCATGGGGATGTTCTAAGTTTGATTGTAACTTCATTAAATCAACAACATTTACACAACGAATTTTTATTTCTGGGAAAAATTTATGAAGAATAGAAATTGCTGCTAGTGTTTCTAGTGTGGGTGTGTCTCCACAACAAGCCATTACTATATCAGGTTCATATCCTAAGTCATTACTAGCCCAGTTAAATATACCAATACCTTTGCTACAATGATTAATAGCTTCATCCATACTTAACCACTGCATACTAGGATGTTTAGATGCAACAATTACATTTATATAATTCTTACTCTTGATACAATGATTGCAAGTAGAAAGTAGACAGTTAGCATCAGGTGGAAGATATATTCTTGCTATATCAGCTTTTTTTGTAACAATATGATTTAAAAATCCTGGATCTTGATGGGTATAACCATTATGGTCTTGTTGCCAAATATGAGATGTTAGTAAATAATTAAGAGAAGAAATATTTCTTCGCCAATCAAGTTGTTTACAAACTTTTAACCATTTAGCATGTTGACTGGTCATAGAATCTACAATTCTTACGAAAGCTTCATAAGTATCAAATATACCATGTCTTCCAGTTAAAATATATCCTTCAAGCATTCCCTCACAAACATGTTCAGAAAGAAAAGAGTCTATAACTTGTCCTTGTTTACTTAAGTATTCATCACTATCTAATATTTTTCCATTGAACTGACGATTAGTAGCATCAAAGACAGCATTTAATCTATTAGACAAAGCTTCATCTGGTCCAAATATTCGGAAATTTTTATTTTGTTTAATAACTTCTTCTAAATAATTACCTAAAATCTTTGTATCTTGGACTTTAATATCGCCATGGTTTTTAACTTCAACTTTATAATTACGAAAATCAGGTAGGCAAAGTTCTTTTAATAAAAGACCACCGTTAGCATAAGGATTAGCTCCCATTCTTCTGTTACCTTTTGGTGCTAGCTCTCTTAACTCTTCTTTTATAGAACCATCGTCATTAAAGATTTGTTCAGGATGATAACTTTTTAACCAGTTTTCTAGTATATCAACGTGTTCCATATGATCTTGGTTTATTGGTACTGGTACTTGGTGTGCCCTAAAAGTTCCTTCGATTTGAGCTCCTTGGAACATTTTTGGACCAGTCCAGCCTTTTGGAGTTTTCAAAATAATCATTGGCCATTTGGGAATAGCAGTTGATTTATCACTCTTAATTTGTTTTATCTTCTTAACTACTTCATCTAGTGCTTCTGCCATTTTCTCATGAAGAGTCATAGGGTCTTTTCCTTCTAGATAAATTGGATCATAACCATATCCATCAAAAAGATTAAGTAATTCCTTTTTAGGTATTCTATCAAGAATAGTTGGATTTGCTATTTTATAACCATTTAGATTTAGAATAGGTAAAACGACCCCATCAGTATCTTTATTAATTAGTTTATTACAGTGCCATGAAGTAGCAAGAGGACCAGTTTCAGCTTCGCCATCTCCTACTACTACTGCTGCTATTAAATTAGGATTATCAAGAACAGCACCATAGGCATGAGCAAGACTATAGCCTAACTCACCACCTTCATTTATAGAACCTGGTGTTTCTGGAGCTACATGTGATGAAATTCCTCCTGGGAAACTAAACTGTTTAAATAATTTTTTTAATCCTTCTTCATTCTCTGATATATTTGGATATACTTCGTGATATGTTCCTTCTAAGTAAACATTAGAAACGATAGCATTACCACCGTGTCCTGGACCTGAGATATAAATCATATTAAGATCATATTTCTTTATAACTCTATTTAAATGGGTATAAATAAAATTTTGGGTAGGAACAGTACCCCAGTGACCAACTACTTTCTTTTTTAAATCCTTTTTTTCGAGTGGTCTTTTTAATAGGGGATTATCTTTTAAATAAAGTTGTCCTACTGATAAATAATTAGCTGCATTAAAGTATCTATTAATTCTTTCTTTTTCCTTTTCTGTAAGTACCATACTAGTCCTCCTTATTCTAATTAAATTATAAGATATAAATACTTATTTTTCAACAAATAATAGGAAAAGAAATTAAAGTATGGTATACTTTCAGTATAGATAAAAAGATAAGTTGGTGAAAAAAGTGAAGATATTTATTTTAGATGATTATAAAGTCAATTCTTATAAATTACCTCAAAAAGTAGAAGATTCATATTTGATAAATTATCATTTTGATAATGAAGAAAAAAGTATTAGTGTTCAATCAGTTAATGGTATTTGGAATATTCAAAGTAATGATAGTATTACAATTGTTGATAATGGCAAAACAGTAGATTCATGTCAATTAACAAACTATAAAATAGTGAAGCTTTTCTTTACAGATACTGATCAAAATGTTGTTTTAGTGTCAGTACCATCATCGGTTAACTTAAAAAAAGACTATCTATTAACAAACATAAATGAATTAAAAATAGGTTCTCTTTCTACTAATAATATAGTTTTTCCAATATTAGATGAAGAACATGTCATAATAACTAAAGAAAATGGTATGTGGAAATTATTAGTAAAAAGTATTAATATACCAATTTATGTTAATAAGAGAAAAATAGTCAGTTGTAATTTAACATTCGGTGATGAAATATTTATTTTAGGATTAAAGATTATCTGGTTAAATAATTCTGTTCGTATTAATACTATTAAAGATTTAATTACTATAAATGGTCTTGCTGAAACAGACCTACCTAAAGAAGATAATAGTATGTACACTAAAATTACTGCTAAAGAAAAAAAGAGTAGTCTATATAAAGAAAATGAATACTTTTTTCATACTCCAAATTTAAAACCAGTTATTGAAAAAGTTGTTATTCAAATTGAAAATCCACCACTTAAAGAAAGAGATATGCAATTACCACTATTTTTAAGTATAGGAGCATCTGCTGTTTTCTCAATCTCGTCATTAGCTACTTGTATCTTTTCTTATGTTAGTATTGTCCAAGGTAAGAGTACTTGGAATGATGAAGCAATGAATTTTGTAATAGGTTTTTCTTTATTGATAGGTAGTTTATTATTTCCAATACTAACTCATTATTATGAGAAAAGTATGAATAAAAAAAGAGAAGCAAAAAGACAAAAAAAATATAGTCAGTATTTACAAGAAAAAAAAGAGCTAATAGATACTACTATTAATCATCAGAAAAATATTTTAAAAGAATTATACTTAAATGCTAGTGAATGTCAAAGATTGTTTGAAACTAGAAATGCTAGTCTGTGGAATAGAGAAATAAGTGATAAAGATTTTTTAACTATAAGACTTGGTATTGGTAGGAGAAAAGCTGATATTGTTATAGATGCTCCTAAAAAACAGTTTTCTATAGATGATGATAATTTGAAAGATAAAGCTAGTGAACTAATGGATTCTGATCTATCTATGACAGAGGTTCCAATAACAGTTTCTTTAATAGATTATCCGATTTTTCCTATTATTCTAAATACTACTAAGAAAAAGAGTTATATTGAGGCTATACTTTTACAATTAATGACTTACTATAGTAGTATTGATTTGAAACTAGTTTTTCTTGTAAGTGAAAAAAATAGTGATATATGGAATCAGTTTAAGTATTTAGCTCATTCTCTTGATGATCAAGGAAAAATTAGAATGTTTGCTTATACTGATGAAGAAGCAAAGACAGTATCTTATCATTTAGAATCTAAATATCAAGAAAGATTTAATTTTGTTAAAGATACTCCTAGTAATTCTGAAATTGATAAAATAGAAAATAAAAAAGACCTTTATCAAATGTTTTCTAGTTATTATTTAATTATAACTGATAATATTATTAAGTATCGAAACTTGGAAATAATAGAAAAACTATTTAAATTTAATTCTAACTATGGATTTTCTATTCTGATTTTTGAAAATGCAATAAGAAATTTACCTAGTAAATGTAATTATTTCAGTAATATTTCTGATACAGAGGCAGGATTATTTAGCAAAGATGTAAGTAGTAATAGTTTATCTGTTTTCTCACCAGAATTCTTTTTAGGAAATAATCTTTTGCCTTATATAAATGCAGTATCAAATATTCCTGTTGATTTGTCAGATGGCACTTCTAATTTACCTCAAACTTTAGAGTTCTTAGAAATGTATAAAGTTGGTAAAATAGAACAATTAAATATTACTACTAAGTGGCAAGAAAATGATCCGACTATTTCTTTAATTGCACCCGTGGGAGTTCATCCTAATGGTAATTTGTTTGAACTTAACTTACATGAAAAAGAGCATGGTCCACATGGATTAATAGCTGGATCAACTGGAAGCGGTAAAAGTGAATTTATTATTACCTATATCCTATCAATGTGTATAAATTATAGCCCATTAGAAGTTCAATTTGTTTTGATTGATTATAAAGGTGGTGGACTTGCTGGTGCTTTTGAAAATAGAGAAAAGAAAAGTAGAGTACCACATATAATTGGAACAATAACAAACCTTGATACATCAGAAATGAATAGAACTTTAGTATCAATTAGAAGTGAACTTAAAAGAAGACAAAGAGTATTTAATGAAGCAAGAGATATGTTAGGGGAAAGTACGATAGATATTTATAAGTATCAGAAATATTATCGTGAAGGACAGGTAAAAGAACCTATAGCTCATTTATTTATTGTATCTGATGAGTTTGCTGAACTTAAAAGTCAACAACCAGACTTTATGGATGAACTAGTATCAACTGCTCGTATTGGACGTTCACTTGGAGTTCATTTAATACTTGCAACTCAAAAACCTAGTGGAGTAGTAGATGATCAGATTTGGTCAAATGCTAGATTTAAAGTATGTTTAAAAGTTCAGTCAGAAGCAGATAGTCAAGAAATGTTAAGAAGACCAGAAGCAGCTACTTTAAAAGAAATAGGAAGATTCTACTTACAAGTTGGATATGATGAAATATTTGAAATTGGTCAATCAGCTTGGAGTGGTGCTAAATATATTCCGTCTGATATTGTTGAGAAAAAAATAGATGACTCTATAAATTTTATTAGTAATAATGGAACAATTATTAAGAGTGTTAATAATACAGTAAAGAAAGATGAACAAAAAGATTATGGTGAACAATTAACTAATATAGTTAAATACTTAATAAATATTGCTCAAAAAGAAAATATTCAAACTAATCAATTATGGTTACCTTCTATTCCTAATGAAATATATTTAGGTAATATTGTTAATAAATACAACTTTAAACCATCTAGTTATAATTATCAAGCTGTAATAGGAGAATATGATGATCCGGAAAATCAATTACAAGGTATTTTAACATTAGATGTTGCTGATAGTGGAAATATCTTGATATATGGTACAACTGGTAGTGGTAAAGAAAATCAATTATCTACAATTCTTTATTCATTATGTATTTATCATTCACCGGAAGAGATAAACATTTACATAATGGACTTTGGTGCTGAAGTATTAAAAGTATTTAGTAGAATGCCTCAAGTTGGTGATTATGCTTCTAGCTATGATAGTGAAAAAATAGAAAATTTATTACAAATGCTTGAGCGGGAACTAAATAAAAGAAGAAGTATCCTATCAAACTATGGTGGTAGTTTTACCACTTATAATAGTAGAAATGCAAATAAACTACCCTTAATATTTGTTATTCTTAATGGTTATGAATCCTTCTTTGAAAGTTTTAATAATCTAGAAGATGGATTTAATAGGTTATTTAGAGAAGGTAGTAAATATGGAATAATTTTTGCTGTTACAGCTTCTGCTACTAATGCTTTAGCCACTAGAGTATCACAAAACTTTATGACAATTTATGCTTTAAGATTTAATGATGATTTTGAATTTAGATATATTTTAAATGCTCCATTAAATCTTGTACCTAAAAAAGTCTTTGGTAGAGGATTAACTAATTTTAGAGAAAAAGTAGTAGAGTATCAAACAGCTTATATAAATTTATTTGATATGATTAATGATACTGTTAAAGAAACAGCTGCTAAATTAGCATCCTATTATACTATTAAAGCTAAGCAAATTCCTACTATTCCTAGCAAAGTAAATGCTGAAACTATGGCTAAATATATAGATAACTTAACTAATTTACCAATAGGAGTTAATTTTGATGATGCTAGTATTTCTACTTTTGATTTTAAAGAAAATAAAATTACACCAATAATAGGAAATGATTTATTAATAAATACAGGCTTTTTAACAGAATTATATAAAGAACTTGTTAGTCTACCAAAAACAATAGTATTAATGCTTGATTTGTTATATACAGTCTCAGTTCCTAGTGAAATTACATCAACTACAGATGCTACTGAATTTGTTACTACTATAAAACAAATATTAAATAAAGAGGAGCAACCTGAAGAAGATAGGGTAATAATAATAGCTGGTATATCTAAACTATTTAATGACTCTAATATAAATGATAGTATAAAAAAAGATTTATCAGATATTTTAAATAATGTAGATAAATTTACTACTACTAGTTTTATTATAATAGAAGAATATCAAAAGTATCGTAATTTAATGGTCGAAGACTGGTATCAAAATAGAGTTTCCTTATCTAAAGGAATATGGATAGGTGAAGGATTTGAAAATCAAATAGCTTTCCAAGTTGATTCTATAAGTAACGTAAATATTCAAGAGTATTCAACAGATGCAGGCTACATTGTTTCTAATGGTAAATTTGAAATTATAAAAACAATAGAAGGTGATGAATAATGAAGAATAAAGTCCTAGTAGATTTAATAGTTCCTGAAATAGATGAAGAGTATTCGGTATATTTACCAATAAATAAGAAAATAGGTAACATTATAATTCTACTTAATAAGGCAATTTCTGAGTTAACTAATGGCGATTTTGAGTTATCCTCTACTAACTCTTTGTATAATAAAGATACTTGTGAACAATATAGTTTTGATACATTATTATTAAATACTAATATTAGAAATGGAACTAGATTGATACTATTATCATAAATATAACAAGCGGTTAATTGTCCAATAGTGTTAAAAAATGTCAAATTATTTGATTTGTATTGAGAAAAAATATATGTTGTGACATACTTAATATAGTAGAAGGTAACTTTTACTAGCAGGTGAGAGAGGTATAGAGATGGAAGATGTTTCAGGAATTAATAGGGAAGAAATGTTAACTCTTAGCAAAATTTTTTTGAGATATCATGATGATATTAAAGACATATTTTTAGAATATAGAAAGACTATAGAAAATACGACTAAATATTATCATGGTGAAGTGGCTGAGTCATATAGAAATAAATTTAAAGATTTTGACTCAAACTTAGATGTAATATTAAAAAGCTTTCTTGATTACAGCGAAACTCTTATGAAGGTAGTGAAGAGGTATGATGAATTTTCCTCTAACTCATCTATGATTAATTATTGATAAGGAGGTGAGATAATGGCATTAACTATGAAAAAAGCTGATGTTGGGGTATCTACATCAGGAATTAATGATTTAGAAAAGCAAGTATTAAGAGAAGTTTCTCAAGCTGCTGGAGTTTGTTCTGTTAGTAGTAAAGAATATAAAGCTTTAATTGCATCTATTAGACAATACTGGAGTGGCGAAGATTGTAATAATTTTGTAAAAGATTTAAATCAAGCTGTTAAAGAACTTAATACTACAGTAACTGCTATTAATACTTCTATTAAAAATGGATTAGAGAAGTATAAGAGCGAGTTTATTTCTTTCCAACAAGGTAATTATAAACAGGGTAGTACTAAAATTAAATAGGTAAGGAGGATGATATTATGGCAATTAATGTAAGAGGAATTGATGTTTCAGGAATCAATAATATGAAAAATGCTATCGAGACGTATCGAAAAGAAGTAATTAAAAAGGTAAATGATATTTCTCGTATTGATGAGGGTTTATTGAATCGCGCTATTAAAGGTAATGCTGCTAGAACTCAATATAATGCAATGGTAAAAAGAACAAATGCAGAAGCTAAGAAACTGATTAATAAATTAACAGAGTTTGAAACTGCTCTTAATGGTATGAAAAGTAAATATACTTCTTCTGAGCAAGTTTCAGGTAAGACAAGTTTTAGTACAATTGCTAAGTAATTATGTATGATAATTATAATTTAAGAAAAGGTTATACTGTTTTAAACGAAAAATTAACCTTTATTAGTGAATCAATTAGAAAAAGTTTAGAGGAAATTGATAATATAAAAAAGAAACTAGATAATGGTTATAAAATCGATGGTAATAATAAAAAAGGCTTATTAAGGTTAGAAAAAGATTTATTAACCCTTAATAAACACATAAATAAGGTATTGTTATTGGAAGTAGATAAACAGGTCAAGTTGATAAATAGATAGGAAGGTAATTATGAGTTTGATTCAAACTGATACGGATAGAATGAGTGAAGATAGTAAAATATTGTTTGTTTTAGCTAATAGATATAATCAGTACATTAATCAAATTAAAAGAATTACTATTAAAGATGATTACTGGAAAGGTATAGATGCTGGGAATTTTAGAAGAGATCTTATTTCTAGTTGTGAAGTTTATGATGAAGTTGAATCTATATTAAAGGAGTATGCAATATTCTTAGATAATAATGCAAAAGAAATAGATAGAGTAGTATCGAAAAATTGGATGGAATGAAAAAGAATATTAGAATAGATACTGATTATTTGCAAAGAGTTTTATTGCCTTCCTTTGTATCAATTGATACATATCTTACTAAATCTATTGAAGCTAGCAGAGAATTTATTATTCCAAATAATTTTATATATAAAAAAGATTTAAATGAAATTAAGTTACTATTAGAAAAGTATAATAGTACTATTAAAGATTATGAAAATTTGATTAATAAAAATATTAATGAATTTAATAATTATGATGTTAAAGCTTTAGAGGAAGTTAAAAATATAACCGATATTACTATCAGAAATGAATAAATGCTTACTTATTAGGCATTTTTTTAATTTAAATTGTAATTAGTTTAGTCATTTTAGAAAAATATTATTTGACAAACCTATAAAGTGATGTTATATTATAATCGCTGATTAAATCTAATTTTGTTGAGAGACAAAATTTTATTTAGAAGTTAAAATGATACACCCGGATATGTGTAAAGAAAGGAGATATATTTTATATGCCTACAGTTCAACAATTGGTACGTAAAGGAAGAGGAAATAAAGTTCGTAAGAGTAAGGCTCCGGTATTAGGTGTTGGTGTTAATACAATTCGTAGAAAATCAACAAGCAATCCATCACCACAAAAACGTGGAGTATGTACTCGTGTAGGAACTAAGACACCTAAGAAGCCAAACTCAGCTTTAAGAAAGTATGCTCGTGTTCGTTTATCAAATGGAAAAGAAGTAGATACTTATATTCCAGGAATTGGACATAACTTACAAGAGCACAGTGTTGTATTAGTACGTGGCGGACGTGTTAAGGACTTAATCGGAGTTCGTTATCATATCGTTCGTGGTACATTAGATACTGCTGGAGTAAAAGATAGAAAACAAGGTCGTAGCAAATATGGTGCTAAACGTCCTAAGTAGAATTAATAATTAGTATTGGAAGGAGGAAATCAATATGCGTAAAAGACGTGCTGTAAAAAGAGATGTTTTACCAGATCCTATATATAAGTCTAAGACAGTAGCTAAATTAACAAACACTATTATGTTAGATGGTAAAAAAGGAACTGCACAAACAATCCTTTATGAAGCATTTGATATGGTTAAAGAAAAAACTGGTCGTGATCCACTAGAAGTTTTTAATGAAGCAATGGATAATATCAGACCAGCTTTAGAAGTTAAGTCACGCCGTGTTGGAGGAGCTAACTATCAAGTACCTCAAGAAGTAACACCTCGTCGTGCTGAAGCTTTAGCACTTCGTTGGTTAGTTAAATATTCTCGTCTTCGTGGCGGACGTGGAATGGCTGATAACTTAGCTAGTGAAATTATAGATGCTGCAAATGGAACAGGAGCAGCTGTTAAGAAAAAAGAAGATACTCACAGAATGGCAGAAGCAAACAAGGCTTATGCACATTATCGTTGGTAGAAAGGATAATATATGGCAAGAGATACGTCTTTAGAAAAGACAAGAAATTTTGGAATTATGGCACATATTGATGCCGGAAAAACAACTACTACAGAACGTATATTATTCCATGGTGGAAATATCCATAAAATTGGAGAAACTCACGATGGAGCTAGCCAAATGGACTGGATGGAGCAAGAAAAAGAACGTGGTATTACAATTACTTCTGCTGCTACTACAGTTCATTGGAAAGGATATCGTTACAATATCATCGATACTCCAGGACACGTAGACTTCACAATTGAAGTTAGTCGTAGTTTAAGAGTACTTGATGGATCAGTAGCTTTACTAGATGCCCAAGCAGGTGTTGAACCACAAATGGAAACAGTTTGGCGTCAAGCTGATGAGTTTATGGTACCTAGAATTATTTTTGCTAATAAGATGGGAAAGATGGGAGCAGATTTTAGTTACAGTCTTAAGTCTATTAAAGACCGTCTAGGAGTT
>CAKOYC010000001.1 GCA_934130265.1 uncultured Bacilli bacterium | reverse complement strand
TTATTCGGACTTATTTTATTTTTCTAAATATATATTATCTACTTACTTATCTAATTATTTCCCGGGAAATATTTTTTCCTTCGCTCTTGTTTCACATAAAATATTGAATTATATCTAATTGTTTTATTTGATCTTATATTTCTCTTTTAACTTACATATTGTCTATTTATTTGCTTAATTAAATTATTTACTGGAAACAAAAAAAGAGAAATTACTATTGATTTTTCTCTTCTGCTTGATCTGATTCAATTTCTTTTTCTACAATAGCTATAGTTGCTACTTTTTGATTTTCTTTTAAATTAATTAATCTATTTCCTTGAGTTGCTCGTTTCAATGTTGAAATTTGCGATAATGGCATCCTCATAATTATACCACTATCTGTTATTATCATAACATCTAATTTATCAACATAGTTTGGATTAACATACTTCAATGCAACCATATTTCCATTTTTTTCTGTTATATTCAAGGCTTTCACACCCTTACTACCTCTATGAGTCAATCTATATTCATCTATTAAAGTTTTCTTTCCATAACCTTTTTCAGTTACAATTAAAATATCTTCTCCGGAATTGATTATTTCAGAACTTACTACTTCACTATCAGTCAAATCTATACCTTTAACTCCGGAAGTTCCACGACCCATTGATCTAATTTCGGTTTCATTGAATCTTACCATTCTACCATTTTTAGCTCCAATTACAACCTCATCTGTACCAGTAGTTTTTCTTACAGCAATCAATTCATCATTTTCCTTTAGTATAATTGAAATTTTTCCGCTTTTTCTTATGTTATTAAATTCCTCAATAGGTGTTCTCTTTACTAAACCGTTTTTTGTAGTAAATAACAAATACTTAATTTTATCTTCATTTGAATCTAACTCGATCATCGAACGTATGTTTTCATTTTTATCTAATGATAATAAATTAACTATTGGTATTCCTTTTGACTGTCTACTAAATTCTGGAATTTCATAGCCTTTTAGTCGGTACACCTTTCCACTATTCGAAAAGAATAATAAATAATCATGTGTTTTCATTGGAATTACTTGTTCTACAAAATCTTCCTCATTAGTTGACATGCCTCTTATTCCAACACCGCCTCTATTTTGGGCTCTATATGTATCTGATTTCATACGTTTAATGTAGCCCTTATTGGTTAAAGTTACTATTATATCCTCTACAGGTATTAAAGATTCATCCTCTATATACTCTATAGCTGTCATATCTATATTAGTACGTCTTTCATCAGCATACTTGTCTTTTATTTCTAGTAATTCTTCTTTGATAACTTTCAAAATGTTTTCATCACTACTTAATATTTCTTTAAGTTTCTCAATAGTCTTTAACAGTTCATTTAATTCGTTTTCTATCTTTTCACGCTCTAATCCAGTTAAACGACGTAGTTTCATTTCTAAAATCGAATTTGCTTGAATCTCAGTTAATCCAAATTGATTAATTAGTCCAGAGCGAGCTTCTTCATCAGTTTTTGAACCACGAATTAGTTTAATAACTGCATCAATATGATCAAGGGCTATTTTTAATCCTTCTAAGATATGTACTCTTTTCTCGGCTACATCTAAATCATATTTTGTTCTACGAATTATTACTTCTTTTTGATAATCAATATACTTAACTATAATATCTTTTAATCCTAAAGTTTTTGGAACCCCTTGATCTAGCATCAAAAATATTATTCCATAGGTTGTTTGAAAAGCAGTATGTTTAAATAATTTATTTAGTACAACTTGAGCGTTAGCATCTTTCTTTAAAGTAATTGTAATCTTAATACCATTTTTCAAATCAGAATGATAATCAGATATTCCTTCAATTGTCTTATTATGAACAAGTTCTGCAACTTTATTCTTTAATTCTAAAGTATTAACACCATACGGAACCTCATCAATTATTATATAATGACGACCGTTTTTTTCTTCAATTGTAGCTTTACTTCTTATTGTAATGGAACCACGGCCCGTTTCGTAAGCTTTTCTTATACCACTATTTCCTAAGATATTAGCCCCTGTTGGAAAATCTGGTCCTTTAATATATTTCATTAATTCATCTAGTGTAATATCATGGTTATCAATATAAGCAACACAACCATCTATTACTTCTCCTAAGTTATGAGGTGGTATGTTAGTTGCCATCCCTACAGCTATACCAGTTGTTCCATTTACTAAAATATTTGGAAACCTTGAAGGTAAAACTTCTGGTTCTTTAGTAGTTTCATCAAAGTTTGGAATAAAATTAACTGTATTTTTATTAATATTTCTTAATAATTCAAGTGATATCTTAGAAAGTCTAGTTTCTGTGTAACGCATTGCTGCTGCTCCGTAACCTTCAATATTACCAAAATTACCATGCCCATCAATTAGCATATATCTATAAGAAAAGTCTTGAGCCATTCTTACCATAGCTTCATAGATAGAACTATCACCATGTGGATGATAATTACCCATAACCTCTCCTACCGTTTTAGCACTCTTTCGATGTGGTTTATCTGGTGTATACCCAGACTCAAACATAGAATATAGAATACGACGATGTACAGGTTTAAGACCATCTCTTAAATCAGGAAGTGCTCTTGCTACAATTACACTCATTGAATATTCCAAAAAGGAATCTTGAACTTCTTTAACTATATTATTTGTTTCTAATCGATCCATTTTTTACCTCCTATATATCTAAGTTTTCAACATAAGTTGCATTTGTTTCAATAAATTCTCTTCTAGGTTCTACTTCTTCACCCATTAATTTAGAGAAAGTTTCATCGGCAGCTAATGCATCTTCAACAGTTATTTGTCTTAATACTCTCTTATGAATATCCATTGTTGTTTCATTTAATTCTTCAGCATCCATTTCTCCTAAACCTTTCATTCTAGCTATATCATATTTAGTATTTGGAGAAAGTGTTGCTAGATACTCATCTCTTTCTTGCTCATTTAAAACGTATTTGATAGTTTTTCCATGCTTTATAACGAATAAAGGAGGTTGAGCAGCATATACATGTCCGGCTTCAACAATTGGCTTAAAAAAGCGGTAAAATAATGTTAAAAGTAATACTCTAATATGACTACCATCTACATCAGCATCTGTCATAATAATAATTTTATTATATCTAAGCTTTGATAAATCAAATTCTTCACCAATACCAGTACCAAAAGCTGTTATAATAGTACGAATTTCTTCATTTGATAAAGCTCTATCTAATCTTGCCTTTTCTACATTAAGTATTTTTCCTCTTAATGGTAAAATTGCTTGCGTCATACTATTTCTACCCTTTATAGCAGAACCACCAGCAGAATCACCTTCTACTAAGAATATTTCGCTTTCTGAGGCATCTTTACTCTTACAATCAGATAATTTTCCGTAGAAGTTAGTGACATCTAAATCACCTTTTCTTCTTGTTAATTCTCTTGCTTTTTTAGCTGCTACCCTAGCTCTTGAAGCTGTCATTGCTTTTTCTATAATTATTTTTGCTTCATCTGGATGTTCCATTAAAAATCTTTCAAGATTTGCTGAAAAAATTCTATTTGCTATACCACGAACTTCACTATTTCCAAGTTTAGTTTTTGTTTGGCCTTCAAACTGAGGGTTAGGATGTTTTATAGAAACAATCATTGTTAATCCCTCTTTAACATCGTCACCAGTTAAGGAATCATCCTTATCTTTCATCATACCAGTACTTTGGGCATACTTATTTAGTATTCTTGTAAGGGCCATTCTAACTCCATCTTCATGAGTACCACCCTCTGGAGTTGTTATATTATTTACAAATGAATAAATACTAGAACTATAGGTTTCATTATATTGTAAGGCAACTTCTAACATAATGTCTCCTTCTTGTCCTGTTACATCAATAATAGTGTCGTGTATTGGTTGCTTAGACTTGTTTAAAAGTTCAACATATTCACGAATTCCGCCTTCGTAACAAAAAGATTCTTTTTTACCTGCTTCTCTATCATCATATAGTGTAATTCTGAGACCACGATTTAAAAATGCAAGCTCACGTAATCTATTTCGTAATATATCATAATCAAATACAGTAGTTTCCTGAAAAATAGCTTTATCAGGTAAAAATGTTACTGTTGTTCCTGTACGATCTTCATCACAATCACCTATAATTTTTAAAGGTTCAACTGGATGCCCACCATTAGTATATTTTTGATAGTAAACGTGACCATTTTTATATACTTTTACTTCTAGATATGTGGACAAAGCATTAACTACACTAGCACCGACACCGTGAAGGCCACCAGATACTTTATATCCACCACCTCCAAATTTTCCACCAGCATGCAATACTGTATATACAGTTTCTACAGTACTTTTTCCAGTTTTTGGATGAACATCTACTGGTATACCACGACCATCATCTTTAACAGTAATACTATTGTTCTTTTCAATAGTAACCTCAATATGGGTACAATAACCTGCTAAAGCTTCATCTATAGCATTATCAACTATTTCCCATACTAAATGGTGTAATCCTCTACTGCTTGTAGTTCCAATATACATACCAGGTCTTTTTCTTACAGCTTCTAATCCTTCCAATACCTGAATAGCTGAGGAATCATATTTTGCTAAATTTTCTTTTTCCATTAATTGTTACTCCTTTCAACATTACCATTATTTACTTTAAATATTGTTGCACTCTCCAATGATTTTTTAGAAATATTTTTTAAATCAGTGGTTGTTATAATACTTTGAATATCTTGATTTACATATTTTAATAAACGATTTTTCTTTTTCAAGTCAAGTTCACTAAATATATCATCTAATAATAAAACTGGTTTTGTACCATTTTTTTCCTCAAATATTGGTATGGTTGACAACTTATAAGCTAAGACTGCACTTTTTTGTTGACCTTGTGAAGAAAATAACTTCATATCCACATCATTAAGTCGAAATTGAAAATCATCACGGTGCGGACCAAACAACGTCATACCAATATGAAGCTCTCTTTGATAATTTTTGTTCAAAATTTCCTTCATTGTATTTTTTAAACTGCCATCTTCATAATTATTAAAGGAAATATTTGGCTTGTACAGAATTGATAAGTTTTCTTCACCAGTAATATTCTTAAAAATACTATTAATATTCTTGTTAATTTTTTCTATATATTCATTTCTAAGTTTATAAATAACAGTTGCTTTATCTATTAATTGTTCAGTTAAAATATCAAGATATTTTTTATCAGCAATATTATTAGTAAAAAGAATTTTTAGATATTCATTACGTGTTCTTAATATTTTATTATATTGATTATAGGTATTTAAATATAAAGATGAAAGTTGACTAAGTTCCATATTTAGTAAATTTCTACGAATACTAGGAGAACCTTTTATTAACTCTAAATCATCAGGAGTAAAAAGCACAATATTTAAATTAGATATATAATCAGCTAAGCAGTAAACTCTCTTACTATTAATTTTTACTGCTTTTCCTGTCTCCATAATTTCTATTTCTAAGTTTTTTAATGATTTATTATTTTTAACAGTTCCTTTTATTTTAGCCTTCTTCTTATCGAGCCTTATTAAATTATTTTCATTAATATTCTTATAAGACTTTGTTAATGCTAAAACAACTATCGACTCTAATATATTTGTTTTTCCCGAAGCATTTTCCCCAATAAATATATTCATAGATGGTCCTAATTCTAAATTAACTTTACCATAATTACGAAAATTAACTAAATTTAACCGTTTAATTTCCATTTTCAGTCAAAAAAGCCTTCATATTTTCACCTTCACCCATTTTCAGTATACCCATACACGCAAGAATATTATAACATATTTGGTTTAAATAAAATAGAAAAAATTGCTTTTTTTGACTTATTCCGTAACTAAAATTCCATTATTTTCTATATAATTTAATTTTATAAAAAAAAAACTAACATCATTAAATAATGTTAGCAAAAAAATTATTGATTTTTTCTGTTTCTAATAACCGATTCTAGACGACTAGCTCTAAGAATTTGATTTTCCATTGATTTGTATGAAATTGGAATGTTTATTTTTTTTCCATTATCAAATACTACTTCTGTATAGTCTTTTCTTTTTTTGACTGGATTTATAGTTTCTATCCTATTTAAAGCTAACCAAGAACAATCATTTTCTTCTGGTGATACAGTAGGAAAAAAAATTACATTTCTACTATCATCCACCATTATAGGTAACTTATATGATGTTTTTAATATTTGTTTAGCCCCTTCCCTCCTTCCAAGATATGAGCTTCCAAAATATTTACAGCTATAGTCAATTATCTTTAGTGGCCTTGCCTCCACATTATACTTATAATCGGCCTCTACTACTATAGAAGTCATTTTTGTTTCTGGTATGATTGCCAAAGTGGCATCATTAATTTCATAATCTTTCATTTTATTTTCCCCCCTAAAACATAAAAATGTTTACCATCAGTCTACTATATTATACTGTCGAATTTTATCGTTTTATGTCGATAAGAGTAAAAAAATGAAAAAAGCTGGTATTTCTACCAGTTTTTTTAGTAAATTTTACAGGTTACTTTGTTTTAATAGGTTCTAATAGGTAAAACTAATTGAGTTAAAGTATCATCTTCACTACTTTTTAAAACAATAGGCTTTACTTCTCCTACAAATGATAATTCAACAGTATCTGTGGAAAAAGATTTTAAAGCATCCATCATATATCTAGCACTAAAAGAAATTTTAATATCTAAATCTCTATCCTTTTGAATAGACATTTTTTCTTCCACTCTACCAATTTCTACACTTGATGATTTCATTATTAACATATTACCATTAGTTTCCATAGTAACTATATTTTTATCTTTATCACTTGTTAAAATACTTACACGGTCAACTACATTGTAAAAATCATTAATATTAAAATGTAATTTTACTTGATCTTCTTTAGGTAATAAATTAGAAGTATTTGGATAAGTACCATTTATTAAGCGAGATTGAAATAATAAGTTTTGATTTTTAAATAGTATTTTATTATTGAAGATATGTACTTCTATTTTTTCATCACCTTCACCTAGTATTCTTGTAAATTCCACAAGATTTCTACTAGGTATAACAATGTTCATGTTTTCCTCAGAACTTGTTGATAAAGGTATAACTTTTCTTGCTAATCTATATGAATCGGTTGCATTACATTCTAGTATATTGCCAATAATATTAAAGTTTATACCATTCAATATAGCTTTATTCTCATCTATACTAGTTGCAAATGCAGTTTGATTAACTATTTCTTTTAATATTGTTTTAGATAGTTCAATATGATTTTTACTTTCTACTAATTCAATAGATGGATATTCTTTTTCGCTAATACCATTTAAGTTAAATTCACTGTTTTCAGTATATATTAATATCTTTAAATCATCGACTACTTCTATATTGATAAATGGATCAGGTAATTTTCTTACTATATCTAGTATATATTTACCTTGAATAATAATGCTTCCTTCTTCTTTTAGGATTATATTCTCATTGTCACATGGGATTGATGTTTCTATTGTAATATCATTATCACTAGCAGTAAGAGTTAATTTCCTTTTTGTAAGATGAAACTTGATACCTGCTAATACTGGTATTACATTTTTTGTTGATATTGCTTTTGACACTTTATTTAGTGCTTCTAATAGTATTTCTTTTTTAATTGAAAATTTCATTTTATATTCCTTCTTTCTTTTCTTTTATATATATTATTAATATTAATACTGTGGAAACTGTGGAAAACTTTTTATTTCCTTTATATTATAACATATTAGTAGTTTTTTTACCTGTGGAAAACTTGTGGAAAACTTATTTTTTTCCACAGGTAACTTATTTTAAGTCATTAGATAACTTTTCCACAATACCCGCTAAATCTTTATTATTTTTTATTTCTATTTCTATTTTTTCCACAGAATGCATAACAGTAGAATGGTCTTTACCACCAAATTCAGTTCCTATTTTAGGATATGATTCGTTTGTCAATTTTCTACACATGTACATAGCTATTTGTCTAGGAAAGGCTATGTTGCTACTCCTTTTTTTTGAACGTATGTCTTCTACTGATATTTGAAAGAATTCAGCTACAATTTTTTGAATTCTTGCAATGTCGTTTTTTTCACTCATTCCTTTATTAATAAAGTCTTTTAGTGCTTCAATAGCTAAGTTTAGAGTTATTTTTGAACCACCCATTATTGTTGAGTAAGCTACTAATCTTGTAATTGACCCCTCTAGTTGTCTTACGTCACTTCCCATATTCGAGGCTATATATTCAATTACTTCTTCTGGAATTTCTGCTTCAAAATTACCGGCTACTATTTTTTTTCTCAGAATCTCTTTCCTCAGTTCAAAGTCAGGTGGACCTATATTCACTGTTAATCCCCAGCAAAATCTAGTTCTAAGACGTTCAGCAAGTAGTTTTAAGTCATTTGGTGATCTGTCTGATGAAACAATTATTTGCTTACTATCATTATATAGATTAGTAAAGGTATGGAAAAATTCTTGCTGTGTTTGATTTGCTCCTCCTAAAAATTGTATATCATCAATTATTAGTACATCTATATTTCTATATTTGTTTTTAAAGAATTCTTTGTAATTAAAGTTGGTACCGTCTTGGTCTTTCCTATTTATACTAACAAAATCATCTCTAAATTGATCACTTGTTACGTACAAGACTCGTTTATTGAAATTTTGTGCTATATAGTTACCAATTGCATGCATTAGGTGTGTTTTTCCGAGGCCACTATTACCATAAATAAACAATGGATTGTAAATTTTACCAGGATTTTCAGCTACTGACAAAGCTGCTGCTTGTGCAAACTTATTACTGTTACCAACAATAAAGTTATTAAAGGTATAATTTTGATTTAAGTTTGATTTTTGCTTAAATTCAGGTGCCTCAGTACTTTCTTTTTCCTCTTTTTGTTTTATAGATTCTTCTTTTTCTTTAAATTCATCTTCTAGGAAGAATTCTAGTTCAAATGTTGTACCGGTTATTTTATTTAGAGCATTTTTTATTAAATCTTGATAATTATCATGTAAATGTTTCTTATGTATAGACATTGGTACGATGATAATTGCTATATCGTCTTTTAAATCTTTAAGATTAACGTCTTGAAACCACGTAGAAAAGGCAAGTGAAGAAAGTTCTTCTTTAATTTCTTTTAATACGTTATTCCATATGATGTCTACATTCAACTTCATCACTCCCCTGTTCACATAAACCACCATTATGATACTCTAAAATGTGGAAAAAGGAAATAGAAAAAAGTAAAAAAAATTTATCCACAGGTTTTCCACAGAGTTTTCCACAAGTGAAATGTCGATATTTGCTGAATATTATGAGTTTTCCACAGTTTCCACAGATTTGTTTTGCACATGTGAATAATAGTTTTCCACACCCTGTGGAATCTGTGGATAACTATGCTTTTCTTCTTTTTTATTAGCTTTTTTTTTGAGCTTTAAATCACTAAAATGAGAAATTATTAACAAGTCACTTAAATTTTCTTGACAAATAAATTGGATTATTATTATAATAATGTAGATTTCATGTCTGGAGGTGGAAGTATGAAGAGAACGTATCAACCAAATAAACGTAGAAGAGCTAAGAAGCATGGATTTTTCGCTCGTAAAGTTTCAGCAGGTAAAATCTTAAATAGCAGAAGAAAAAAAGGTCGTAAAGAATTAGTAAAATAAATTCCACTGTTTTCACAGTGGTTTTTTACTCTTTAGGAAAGGGGCTATAATATGAATAAGGATTATATAATAAAGGAAAGTAAGATATTTGATGAAATAATAAAGAAATGTCCATCTAAGAAGAATAAAAGTTTTATTTTATTTTATCGTACAAAAAAAGAATCTTTTTCTAAGTATGGGATTGCTGCCCCTAAGAAACTTGGTAAAGCTGTTACTCGTAACAAGATGAAGAGAAGAACAAGAGCAATAGTATCAGATTTTCAAAAAAACTATAAAAATGCTTTTGATTGTATTATAATAATTAGGAGAGGTTCTTTAGATAAAAAATATGAGTCATTGAAAGAAGAATTATTCAGTCTATTATTAAACATTAATAGTAAATAGAAATAGAGAAGGGAAATTATATCATATGAAAGAAAAGAAAAATACTAAAACTAGGAAATTATTAATTCTAGTTATATCAATATTTTTATTAACAGGATGTACTACAACTCTTGTTGATAGTAAAAAACAAGCAGTTAAGAATCCAGAAACAGGACAATCTTTAACAAAAAACATTTTGTGTCAACCTGAGAATGCCAAAACTGTTAAAATTTATGAGAAAAATAAAGTTAATGTTAAAAAATTACCAAAATGTGATAACTTTAAAGTTACTTCAGGAGGTTATGAAGGATTATGGACATCGATTTTCGTAAAACCATTAGCTTTCATAATATTAAAATTAGGTAAGTTAGTTGGAAGTTTTGCTATCAGTATCATTATTATAACTATAATATTGAGATTTATATTATTTCCATTTACTAGAAAGATGGCTATTCAGTCAGAGTTAATGAAAAAAGCTAGTCCCGAATTGGAAAGAATTAGAAAAAAATATGAAGGTAAAACTGATGAAGCGTCAATGATGAGGCAAAATCAAGAAATGTTAATGGTTTATAAAAAATATAACTTTAATCCATTAAGTAGTTGTTTAGTTTCATTTATTCAATTACCACTATTCTTAGCTTTCTTTGAAGCAATAAATAGAGTCCCAGCTATTTTTGAAGATAAATTCATTGGTTTACAATTAGGAACAACTCCAGTAGTTGGATTTGGAACTTCAACGTTCTATGTTTATCTTATATTAATAATTCTAATTGGTGCTACTACTATTTATACATTTAAGATGAGTGGTGCAGCTAGTCAAGATCCATCTATGAAAATGATGCCAATAATGATGAGTATTATGATTATATTTACAGCATTATTTATGCCTTCAGCTTTAGGAATATATTGGGTAACTCAAAATTTATTTATGATTATACAAAATACTCTTACAGTTAAAGGAGCGAAAAAATAGTATGGAAAAGCATAGATTCGTAGGAAAGACTTATGAAGAAGCTGTTAATAAGGCTAAGATTGAACTACAAGAGTTAGAAGAAAATTTAATAATTAATGTTATAGATGAGAAGAAATCATTACTTTCTAAGAAATGTGAAATAGAAGTAATTGAAAAAAGAGAAATTAAAAATTTTATCAAAGAAAAATTAGTTACTATTTTAAGAGAAATGGGCTATCAAGCAGAAGTGGAAATTCAAGTAAAACAAGATATCCCTACATATAGAATTTATTCTAATAATGATTCTTTACTTATAGGGAAGAATGGAAAGAATTTAGAAGCTCTTCAAATAGTGCTTAGACAAATTGTTAATGCCGAAACAGAAATTAATTATAGATTTTTTCTAGATGTATCTGATTATAAAGAGAAAAATGAACATCATTTAGAAGTTTTAGCAAAACGTTTAGCTAGAGAGGTAGCTACTACTAAAATAGAGGTGAAAATGGATTCTATGAATTCTTATGAGAGAAGAATTGTTCATAATGTATTAACAAATAATAAAAAAGTTTACACAGAGAGTGTAGGAGAAGAACCTAATAGATGCGTAGTTATTAAACCAAGAGAAGATTAGTTCTTCTTTTTCTTTACTTTAAATTTAGTTTTTACTATAATATAGTCAAATTGAAAGAGGTGGTATAATGGAACAAAAAGTTAGTCAGATAAGTTTGGATAAATTAAAAGAAAACAATCAAAATGATATAAAATTTATTTATAATAATATTGAGTCTTTATTAGTTGAACCTAAGGTAATTGAATATTTAAAAAATTGTAAATTACTGGAAGAAAAACAATCATTTGATAGCTTTTTAAATGGTTTAGAATTAGGAGAAGATGGAACTTTATTTAGCAACTATGATGACAATAAACAAAAAGGATTAAGTAGTACTCATTATGGATTATCAATAATCCTTATAAATGCTTTTAGAATATTACTAGATAATGATATAAAATCTGTTTCTTATGATTCTATTTTAAAGTATGTGGCTAATGCTGAACAAAAGCT
Organism: uncultured Bacilli bacterium; assembly: GCA_934130265.1. Lineage (GTDB taxonomy): Bacteria > Bacillota_I > Bacilli_A > RF39 > UBA660 > Onthousia. Next base: position 29,570 of record CAKOYC010000001.1, on the reverse strand, counting down.
GCGTCAAATGAAATACATGGAAGGTGATAAGAAGGTTTCTAATAAATACGGAGTAGTAGTTTATGAAAATCCCAAAAACTATTCTTTGGTAGACTTTAAACAAATAATTCCAACTTTGACTCAAAGAAAATTAGAAATGAGTTATAATTTAACAGGAATTATAGTTAATGAATCAGCTAGAAAATTTGAAAGTTTAGATGAGATATCTTTTGATGATAAATCTAACTTGTCTTCTAGGGAACAAGAAGCTTTTTTTGGTGAAGATGCCTTATTATCATTAGATATAAAAAAGAATATAAAGGAGAAAGTTTTTAAGAAATGATAGATTATAATGAAGATACAATAGCAGCAATAGCTACAAAGTTAGGGGTAGGGGCAATTTCTATTATTAGAGTAAGTGGAAAAGATGCTATACCTTTAGTAAATAAAATATTTAGTGGTAAAGATTTAGAGAAAGTAGATACACATACAATTAATTATGGCTATATAAAAAAAGAAAATGAAAAGATAGATGAGGTTTTAGTAAGTGTCATGAAAGCTCCTAAAACATTTACTAGAGAAGATGTAGTAGAAATTAATTGTCATGGCGGAATAAATTCTACATTAGCAGTTTTTTCTTTGTTACAAGAAATAGGAATAAGAGTAGCAGAAAAAGGTGAATTTACAAAAAGAGCATTTTTGAATGGAAGAATAGATTTAACGGAAGCAGAAGCTATAATGGATTTAATTGAGAGCAAAAGTGATAATCAACGAAAACTAGCAATGAACTCTTTAGAAGGAAAATTAAAAAACTATATTCATTCGTTTAGAGAGCCTCTAAAAAAATTGATAGCTAATATAGAGGTAAATATTGATTATCCAGAGTATTATGATATTGAAGAGGTAACCAAGAAAGATATAGAGAAAGAAGTAGAAAAGTTAATTCCAAAATTACAAAAAACTATTGAAGAGAGTAGAAGTCATCAAATAGTAAAAAGTGGTATAAAAACAGTTATTGTCGGAAGACCAAATGTAGGGAAAAGTAGTATTTTAAATACTTTAATTAATCAGGAAAAAGCAATAGTAACTGATATAGAAGGAACTACAAGAGATATAGTAGAAGGAACAGTTTTTATAAATGGAGTTGAATTATCGCTAATAGATACTGCTGGTATTAGGAATACTGATAACGTTGTAGAAAAAATAGGAGTAGAGAAAAGTCTTGAATTATTGGAAGAAGCTGACTTAGTCTTAGCAGTATTTAATATAAATGAAGAATTAACAAAAGAAGATAAAGAACTAATTGCTAAGCTTAATAAAGATAAGACAATAATTGTTTTAAATAAAGATGACTTAGCTAATAAAATAAATAAATCTAATTTTGATTTTTCTCATATTGTATCTACTAATACTAATTCTCTAGAGGGATTAGATTCTTTAAAAAAGGAAATAATTAAGATGTTTTCTCTTGATATGTTAGAAGAAACTGATACGTTCTTAGCTAACAATAGACAATTAACTTGTGCTAATAAAGCTCTTGAAACTTTGTTAAAAATAAGAGAAAATATAAAAGGTGATTTACCATTAGAACTTGTAGAAATAGATTTACAGGAAGTATTAAATGAACTAGGTACTATCACTGGTGAAGTTTATGATGAAGAATTACTTGATACTTTATTTGAAAATTTTTGTGTAGGGAAGTGATTTAGATGAATTATGAAATAATTGTAGTAGGAGGAGGTCATGCTGGTTGTGAAGCTGCTCTTGCTTGTGCTAGAAAGAATCATAAGACATTATTAATAAGTGGAAATTTAGATAATATTGCTGATATGCCTTGTAATCCTTCTATAGGAGGTCCGGCTAAAGGTATAGTGGTAAGAGAAATAGATGCTTTAGGTGGAGAGATGGCTAAAAATACTGATAAAAGTTCTCTTCAGATGAAAATATTAAATACTAAAAAAGGAAAAGCAGTTCAAGCTTTGCGAGCTCAAGCCGATAAAATTTTATATAAAAAGGAAATGCAAAAGACTCTAAAGAATCAAGAAAATTTAGATTTAATGGGAGCTTTTGTTGAAAATTTAATAGTTAAAGATGGCAAGATTGGTGGAGTTATTTTAGCTGATGGAACAGAAATCAATGCTAAAGCGGTAATATTAACTACTGGTACTTATTTAAGAAGTTCTATTTTAATAGGTAGTAAGAAAAAGTCTGAAGGACCTCATGGAGAGAAAGAAAGTAAATTTTTAAGTACTAAATTAAAAGAATTAGGATTTACTATTAAGAGATTAAAAACTGGTACCCCTCCAAGAATTGAAAGAAGTAGTATAGACTTTGATAAAGTAGCGATAGAGGAAGGTAGTAAAGAAAATTTAACTTTTTCTTATGATAACAACGATGCTTTAGCATATCACTATCAAATACCTTGTCATTTAGTTTATACCAATAGTAAAACTCATGAAATTATAAAAGAACATTTAAAAGAATCTAGTATGTATGGTGGTTATGTTGAAGGAGTAGGTCCAAGATATTGTCCATCAATAGAAGATAAAGTAGTAAGATTTAGTGATAAAGAACGTCATCAATTGTTTTTAGAACCAGAAAGTTTATCATATGATGATATATATTTACAGGGATTTTCGACAAGTATGCCTGAGTATGTTCAAGAAGAAATGGTTCATAGCTTAAAAGGGTTAGAAAATGCTAAGATTTTAAGATATGCCTATGCAATAGAGTATGATGCTATTGACTCTAAACAAATTAAACGTAGTCTTGAAACAAAACTAATTGAAGGACTTTATACAGCTGGTCAAATCAATGGAACAAGTGGTTATGAAGAAGCTGCTGGTCAAGGATTAATTGCAGGAATAAATGCCAGTCTAAAAATAGAAGGGAAAGAGCCCTTGATTCTTAATAGAAGTGAATCATATATAGGTGTATTAATTGACGATTTAGTAACTAAAGGAGTAAAAGATCCTTATAGACTTTTAACCTCAAGAGCAGAGTATAGATTACTATTAAGAAATGATAATGCTGATTTGAGATTAAGAGACTATGGTTATCAAATAGGTTTAATTGATGAAGATACTTATAAGAAATTTAATGAAAAGAAAAGTAATATCGAAAAGATAATAAATATTTTAAAGATTGAAAAAATAACACCTACAAAAGAGACTAATACATTATTAGAGAAGTTAGGAACTTCTCCTTTAAAAGATGGTATAACTCTATATGACTTGCTAAAAAGGCCAGAATTATCCTTTAATGATATAGAAAAATTTAAAGAATTTCCTTATTCAAATGCTGAAAAAGAAGAGGTAGAAATACAAATTCAATATGAAGGGTATATTAAAAAACAAGAAAAAGATACTAAGAAGTTGTTAGACTTAGAAAAAATAAAGATACCTGCTAATATTTCTTATGATGATATAAAAAATATTGCAAGTGAAGCTAGAGAAAAATTAAAAGCAGTAGAACCAGAAACATTAGCTCAGGCAAGTAGAATAAGTGGTGTTAACCCAGCCGATATTGCTATAATAATGGTTTATTTGAAAAAAGGGGAAAGAAAAAATGACTGAGGCTGAATTTGTGGAACAAGTAAGACTATTGGGAATTAATCCAACAGAAGAACAATTATCTAAACTTGAAAAATTATATGAGATAATGATAGAAGAAAACAAAGTGATGAATTTAACAAGGATTGTTTCCAAAGATGATGTTTATTTAAAACATTTCTATGATAGTTTAACTATAACTAAAGTTTGTGATTTAACTGGTAATTTAACATTATGTGATGTTGGAACTGGTGCTGGTTTTCCAGGTTTAGTCTTAAAAATATTTTATCCAAATTTAGAGATAACTTTAGTAGATGCTTTACAAAAAAGAGTTAATTATCTTAATAAAGTAATCAAAGTCTTAGATCTAAGTGGTATAGAAGCTATTCATATAAGAGCCGAAGACTTAGCTAGAAAAGGAAATAAATATGATATTGTTACTGCAAGAGCAGTGGCTAATTTGTCTAAGTTATTGTCTTGGACTATGCCACTTGTAAAGAAAAATGGTTACTTTGTTGCAATGAAAGGTAATGTAGATGAAGAATTAGTAATGGCCCAACCAATTATTGAAAGAAAAAGGTATCATTTAGATAGAAAAGTAGAGTTTAAGTTACCAAAAGAGGGAAGTACTAGAACTATTTTGAAGATAAAATGTAATTAATTGCTAGATTAATTACTCTTTTGATGTTATAATGATATCATAGGAAGATTAGAAAGAATAAAGTGAGGGATAGTAATGCAGAATAATGAAAATGAAGTTGTATATTTATATTTAGATGATATAATTCCAAATAGATTTCAACCAAGACAAGTATTTGATGAAAAAGCCTTAAAAGAATTAGCTGTTTCTATCAAAGAACATGGGGTGATTCAACCTATAATTGTTCGTAATATAGGAAATAAATATGAAATTATTGCAGGAGAACGTAGATATAAAGCAAGTGCTTTAGCAGGACTTACTAAAATACCAGCTATTGTTCGTAATTTAGATGATAAAGAAAGTAGTAAAGTAGCTCTACTTGAAAATTTACAAAGAAAGAATCTAAATCCAATAGAAGAAGCTAGAACTTATCAAAAAATCTTAGAGTTAGACCAGATGACTCAAGAGGAATTAGCTAAAACTATGGGTAAAAGTCAGAGTGCTGTTGCTAATAAACTAAGATTATTATCTTTATCTGATGATGTTCAAGATGCTTTACTAAAAGAAAAAATATCAGAACGTCATGCTAGAGCCTTATTAGCAGTAGATAACCAAGAAAAACAAAAACAATTACTTAACAAAATAATAGCTAATAAAATGACAGTTAGAGAATTAGAAGAGGAGATTAATCCTAAACCTAAGGAAAAAATTGCTACAGCAGATATAGAAAAATTATTAAATAGAGAACCAGTATCAGTAAATGAAAATACTAGTGTTAATGTTCCAAGTTTACCAAATCTAAACTTAGATAATAATAATTCTGCTAAAGTAGTACCTACGTCTAATCCTTCTATTAATACCTCAATGCCTAATAATAGTGATATAGATATTGATTATAGTACACCTCCTAAATTTATAGATTATGGAGATGAGAAAATAGCCGATATACAAGATCCATTACTAAAGAGTACAGCTAGTTCAGAACTTAATTTAGATGAACTTAGAAATAATGCTCAAGATATTAATGTTAAGGAAGAGAAACCATCTATGGATATGGATAGTCTATTAAAAGTAAATCCAACTGGTGATGTTCAACCTGAACAAAGTATGAATAGTAATTTTAAATTCTTTCAACCGGATTCAGATGATTCTAGCGTAAGTGGTGGACAAACTTCTCAGGCTTCTATGCCTTCTAACAATAATCAATCAGCTCTTGATGCTTTGTTATCATCTAGTGTTACACCAACTAATAATACACCTACTCCTGATAGTTTATTAAATGTAAATAGAGGAGAAAATCAAGTAGAAGAAAAGAATGAAGTACCTTATTTAGATACATATAACAATCCATTTGCTCATAATCCAATTTTCTCTGATGATGTAGAAAAAATAATGGGTAAGAAGATTGAAGAAGGACAAGAAATACCAAAACTTGATTTTAATGATTGTTTAAATGTAGTGCGTGATGCTGTTAAAAGAATAGAACAATCAGGATTTAAAGTAGAAAGTGAAGAAATGAACTTTGAAAAGAATTATCAAATAGTTATTAAGATAGCCAAAAATGAAGAATAGTTAAAGTAGAGAAATCTACTTTTTTTCCTAAAAATTATTTTCATAATAAGCTATTTCTGATACAATTAAATAGAGTTATGAAAAGAAGCGAGTGATAAAAATGGGAAAAGTCATATCATTAGTAAATCAAAAGGGAGGAGTAGGAAAGACTACTACTAGTATTAATTTATCTGCTTCTCTTGCATATTTAGGAAAAAGGGTTTTATTAATTGATTTGGATCCACAGGGAAACACAACAACTGGAGTTGGAATAAATAAAGGAGATATAAACAACAGTATTTATGATGTATTAACAGGAAGATGTACTTGTGTGGAAGCTATGATAAAGACTAAGTATAAACAATTATATGTTTTGCCAGCTACTATAAATTTAGCAGGGCTTGATATTGAACTATTAGAAAAGAGTCAACAAGAACCTGGATTTGCAAAAGGAGCTCAACTAAAACAACATTTGGAAGATATAAAAGATAATTTTGATTTTATCATTATAGATTGTCCTCCATCTTTAGGACTTATTACAACAAATGCTTTAACTGCTAGTGATTCAGTGATTATCCCAGTTCAATGTGAATTCTTTGCCCTAGAAGGAATTATGCAGTTACTAAATACTATAAGACTTGCACAAAAACAATTAAATCCTAATTTAGATATAGAAGGAGTTTTACTAACTATGTTAGACTCTAGAACTAATTTAGGATTTGAGGTAGTAGAAGATATAAGAAAATTCTTTAAAGAAAAAGTTTATAATACTATTATTCCAAGACTAATAAGATTAACAGAAGCACCAAGTCATGGGGAACCAATAATAGTATATGACCCTAAGAGTAAGGGAAGCGAAGCTTATTTAAATTTAGCAAAGGAAGTGATTGATCGTAATGGAAACTAAAAGAAGAGCCTTAGGAAAAGGATTAGAAGAGTTATTCAATACAGAGCAAATAGATATAAATAAAGTGGAAGAAAAAATTATAGAATCTACCCCTAAAAATGAAATTGTTGATTTAGATTTAGACCAATTGCGTAGTAATCCTTATCAACCGAGAAAAACTTTTGATGAAGAAGCATTACAAGAGTTATCTAATTCAATTAAAGAACATGGTGTCTTTCAACCAATTATCGCTAAGAAAAGTATAAAAGGATATGAAATAGTAGCAGGAGAAAGAAGAGTGCTTGCTAGTAGAATGGCAGGACTTGATAAAATACCAGCTATTGTAAAAGATTTAACTGATGAACAAATGATGGAAATAGCATTACTTGAAAACCTTCAAAGAGAAGATTTAAATGCTATGGAAGAAGCTATGGCTTATAAGAGATTACAACAAGAGTTGAACTTAACTCAAGAAGAACTATCTAAAAAAGTAGGGAAAAGCCGTAGTCATGTTACAAATATGATGGGATTATTGACTTTACCAGAAGAAGTAAAAGATATGATAATTACAAAAGAAATATCTATGGGACATGCTAGAATACTAAGTAAATTAGATGATAAAGAACAAATAAAGAAACTAGCTAATGATGTAGTAGTTAAAAAACTTAGTGTTAGACAACTAGAAGATATGACTAATTCACCAGTGGATTTTCATAGAAAAAAAGAAATTAGAAGAAGAGAAGCCAGTGATTCAGAATATAGTTATATAGCAAGTACTTTGTGTGATAAATTAGGAACAAGAGTAAAAATCAAGAAAAACAAAATAGAAATTAAATTTGAAAATGCAGCAGATTTAGCAAGAATACTTGAGATTATGCAATTAGATAAATAATAATAAAAGGAAGTGATATAGTGAAAGAATTTTTAGATTCAGAAATTTTCTTGTACATTTTAAAACCAATTATTTATATTGCTGTAGCATATATTATTTATAGAATATTAAATTTTATTTTACAACAAGCCTTAATTAAAAATAATGTATCATCAAAGCATCGTCGAAAACTAGAAACATCAAAGAGTATTATTGTAAATTTTGTTAAGTATTTAATAATTATTATAACAATGTTATCTATTCTTTCATTATATCATGTAGATGTTAGTAAAATATTTGCTGGAATCGGTATTGCTACTGCTGTCCTTTCTTTAGCATTTCAAGATGTAGCAAAAGACTTTTTAGCAGGACTAGCTATTCTTTTAGAAGACCAATTTGAAATAGGAGATAACGTATCTATCAATGGATTTAGGGGAGACGTTATTTCTATGGGACTTAAAACTACTAGAATAAAAGACTATAAAGGAGCAGTTAAGATTATTTCTAATCATACTATAAATGAAGTAATTAATTATAGTTTGAATCCTTCTTTAGCAGTAGTAGATATATCAGTAAGTTACGAAAGTGATTTAAATGAAGTAGAAAAAGTTATAAATGCTACTATGGAAAAAATTAATAAGACTTACGATAATCTAAAAGGTAAGTGTGAGTTATGGGGAGTAGAAAAATTAGATGATTCAGCAGTAGTTTATAGAATTGTTTTAAAAACTAAGTCTAATAAAAACTTTGCTGTTGAAAGAAAGATGAAAAAAGACTTTAAATTAGCTTTAGATGAAGCAGGAATTAAGATACCATATCCACAAGTAGAGGTGCATAATGAATAATAATTATCAAGTAGGAACTCATTTAATTCTAAAAAAAGGACACCCCTGTGGAACTAATGAATGGGAGGTAGTACGTCTTGGAGTTGATATTAAACTTAAGTGTTGTAATTGTGGTAGAACAGTATTAATTCCAAGAATTGAATTAAATAAAAAGATTAAGAAAGTAAAAGAGGAGTTATATGAAGGACAAGAAAAAACTGAAACTTAAGAAATTTTATTTTCATCCTATTACAGTTTTTATTTTTTTGACTATATTAACAATATTAGCAAGTGCTATTTTATCAGCTTTGCAAATGCAAGGAACTTATAGTAAAGTTAATACTTCTAATTATGAATTGGAAAGTGTTTTAGTTGCAGTAAAAAATATGTTGACTTTTGATGGGATGAAATTTATTTTTAGTAATGCATTACGCAATTTTTTATCATTTGCTCCATTTGGTATGTTGGTGCTTACTTTAATTGGATTAGGTGTATCATCATCAACTGGTTTTCTTGATACATTTATTTCAAGAAAAATAAAGAAAATGGATAAGAGAATAGTTACGTTTATTATTATTTTTCTAGCAACTATTTCTTCTTTGATAAATGATATAGGTTATGTTTTACTAATACCTTTATCAGCAATAATATTTCAAGCAAATAACAGAAATCCATTTGCAGGAATAGTAGCAGCTTTTTGTGGAGTTAGTTTTGGCTCTGCTATAAGTTTATTTGTAGGTTCAATGGAAGTTAATTTAATTCCTTATACAACATCAGCGGCTAGATTAATAGATAAAAGTACTCATATTAGTTTAACATCCAACTTAATTATAATAATTGCCTTTTCAGTTTTACTTTCAATTATTGGAACTGTAATTGTAGAAAGTATAATAGTTAAGAGATTAGGTAAATATAAAGATAATCAAGAAAATGTTAAAACAGAAGAGTTAACCGTAGTAGATGAAGAAGAAATAGAACAAGAAAGAATTGCTAAAGAAAAGAAAGAAAAAGCAGGACTTAAATATGCTTTGATTATAGCAATAGTAGTTATAATAGCTTTTATTTATATGATAATACCTAATTTACCATCTAGTGGTATGTTACTAGATATGAGTGAAGATACTTATTTAGGCCAATTATTTGGTACTAATTCCTATTTCCAAGATGGATTTACCTATATGATAAGTTTATTATTTATCCTTACAAGTATTGCTTATGGAATAGGTGCTAAGTCAATAAAGAATGATAAAGACTTAATATATGGTTGTGAAAAAATATTTACATCAAGTGCAGAGATGGTTATGCTACTATTTGTAGCAAGTCAGTTTATTTCTATTTTTAGAGAGACTAACATTGGAACAATAATAGCTACTTGGGGTGCTAATATCTTAGGAAGTGTTTCCTTTAGTGCATTACCACTTATAATTGTTTCCTTAGTATTAATAGCCATAGCTAATATATTTGTTACAACACCATCTAGTAAATGGCAAATCTTTGCACCAGTTATGGTACCAGCTATGATGCAAGCTAATATATCACCACAATTTGCTCAGTTTATTCTAAGAGCAGGTGATTCAATGACTGCAGGTATTACTCCACTATTAGCTGCTTTTGCCATATATATAGGGTACTTAAATATATATAATAAAGATAAGTCAAAACCAATAACTATTCATCAAGCATTAGCATATGTTATGCCATACTTTACAATAATTTCAATTTCTTGGATTTTATTAACAATAGGTTGGTATTTAATAGGCTTACCAATAGGTCCGGGAGTTTATCCAACATTATAGTTTTGACAATTTGTCTTAATTAGATTAAAATAAGAAAGAAAATTATATTATTTTCTTTTTATTTTGGAAGGAGTTTTATTATGAGTTTAAAAGCAGGTATTATAGGATTACCAAATGTAGGGAAGAGTACATTATTTAATGCAATTACTAATCAACATATTTTAGCAGAAAATTATCCATTTGCAACAATTGATCCTAATGTGGGAGTAGTTAATGTTAAAGATGTTCGTCTTGATAGACTAACAGAAATGTATGAACCTAAGAAGACTATCCCTACTAGTTATGAATTTACAGATATTGCAGGTCTTGTTAGAGGAGCTAGTAAAGGGGAAGGATTAGGAAATAAATTTTTATCACATATAAGAGAAACTGATGCTATAGTAGAAGTAGTTAGATGTTTTGATAATGGAAAAATAATTCATGTAGATGGTAATGTTGATCCAATAAGAGATTTAGAAACTATTAATCTAGAGCTTATTATTAGTGATTTGGAAATGGTTACTAATCGTTTAGGAAAAATCAGTAAAAGAGCTTTAATGAGTAAGGATAAACAAGAAAAGTTAGAATATGAATTATTGGAGAAGATAAAAACTACTCTTGAAGAAAATCAACCAGTAAGACATATAGACTTTAAAGATGATGAATTAAAAATACTAAAATCTTATAATTTCTTAACAATAAAACCAATTATATATGTAGCTAATATAGATGAAAGTATGATAGGTTTAGAAGATAATTCTTATGTAAAAGAAGTTAAAGAGTATGCTAAGAAAGAAAATGCTTCTGTAGTTGTTTTATGTGCTAAGATTGAAGAAGAACTAAGTGAATTAAGTGATACAGATAAAAAAGATATGTTAGAAGCTTTGGGAATGGAAAATAGTGGACTAGAGCAATTAATTTCTGCAACTTATGATTTACTAGGTTTAGCTACTTATTTTACAGTAGGTAAAGATGAAGTAAGGGCTTGGACTTTTAAGAAAGGTATGAATGCTAAGAAATGCGCAGGTATTATTCATACAGACTTTGAAAAAGGATTTATCAAAGCTGAAGTTATTAGTTATGATGATTTAATGGAATATGGTAGTGAGTTAAAAACTAGGGAAGCAGGAAAAGCTAGAATAGAAGGAAAAGATTATATAATGCAAGATGGAGATATTTGTCACTTTAGATTTAATAATTAATAAAAGAAAAATTATTTAATTTAGAAAAATCACATATTGTGCAAAATTAAGTAGACTTTCTTTTCTTATTTTGTTATAATACAAACGAGTATTTAAAATACTCCTTACCTATTTAATAGGTCTTATGTCCAGAAGGAGGTGGAAATAATGAACAAGTATGAAATTATGTTTATTGTAAAACCAGATTTAGAGGAAGCTTCTATTAAAAATGAAGCTGAAAGTCTAAAAAAGGTTTTAACAAACTTAGAAGCTAAAATCGTTGAAGAAAAAGCTATGGGACAAAGAGAATTAGCATATGAAATAAAGAAATATAAAAATGGATATTATTTCTTATTCGTAGTAGAAGGTTCTCATGAAGCTATTAAAGAATTTGATCGTTTAGCTGGAATCAATGAAAACATTTTACGTCATTTAATTATTCGTAAAGAAGACTAGAAAAAGAGGTAACTATGAATAAAGTAATATTAATAGGTCGATTAACAAGAGACCCTGAGTTACGTTATACTGGTAGTAATACACCAGTAGCAACCTTTAGTCTTGCTGTAAATCGTTCATTTACTAATCAAAATGGCGAAAGAGAAGCAGACTTTATTAACTGTGTAGTTTGGAGAAAACTAGCAGAAACAGTTAAAAACTATTTATCTCAAGGTAGTCAAGTGGCAGTAGAAGGTAGAATTCAAACTAGAAACTATGATGATCAAAATGGTCAAAGAAGATATGTTACTGAAGTTGTGGTTGAAAATATTGATTTTGTTGGTACAAAAAGAGATAATTCTCAAGCAACACAACAACCAAGCTTTAATAGTCAACCAGTTCCTTCTAGTTTCAATAATCAACCATCTACCAATGATGCTACTACTCCTTATGATTTTAGTGCTACATCAGCTCCTACAGGTACAAATGTATCAAGTGATCCTTATACTGAATTTGGCTCTAATATCGAGATAAATGATGACGAATTACCATTTTAAAAAGGAGGTTAAGTTATGGCAGAATTTTATCGTAAGAAGAAAAAAGTATGCTTAATGTGTCAAGGAAAAACTTTTGATTATAAAGATGTTGATATTTTAAGAAAATACATTAACGAAAGAGGAAAAATATTACCTCGTCGTGTTACAGGTGCTTGTGCAAAACATCAACGTGTTATAGCTAATGAAATTAAAAGAGCACGTGCAATTGCATTATTACCATTTACAAAATAATATTTTAAAGTTGGGACTTTTGGTTTCAACTTTTTATGTTGAAAATGATATTAATCTTATGAAGATAGTTTGCTTTTTAATGTTAAAAATGATATATTATAACTGTAATTTATTAAGAAGAATTAACATCTTCTTTTTTTAAAATTGGATAGAGGTGGTTGTTTTGAAAATTGGTGAAAAGAAAAAAGAGTTAAAGAAACTAATTCGTGGTGCTAAGACTATATTTATAATGGCTCATAAAAATTTAGATTTAGATGCTTTAGGCAGTTCTATAGGTTTATATTCAATTTTAGAGAAGCAAAGAAAGAATTGCTATTTAGTAATAAATGATAAAGAACATGAGTTAGGCGTTGAAAAAGTATTAAGAGAATTAGATGGATGTTTACAAATAATCACAGGAAAAGAAGTAGAAGATAACTTGTATTTACGTAATAAACGTAATCTTTTATTTATACTAGACACTAATAAGAAAGAATTAGTTCAAGATAATGGTATCATATCCCTATTTGATGAAGATAAAGTAGTGATTTTAGATCACCATGAATTGGGTGAAACATCAATTTCTTGTCCTAATAGAATAATTGATAATACTGCTTCTAGTACTTGTGAGATGATAACAAATTTAATAGAAGCTTATAATTCACCAATAGATCCATACTATGCAACTCTAATATTATCTGGAATAGTTTTAGACACTAATAATTTTACTCTTAAAACTAATAGTGAAACATATTATAGTGCTTATTACTTATCTTGTATGGGAGCTAGTACTACTAAAGTTCAATATCTATTAAAACAAGATTTAAAAGATTATATGGAACGTCAAAAATTAATTACTAATGTAGAGATAATTAATGATAAAATAGCTATTGCAAAGGGAAGTAGTTATTCCATTTATAGAAGAGAAGACTTAGCTAAGATAGCTGATACTTTACTTTTCTTTAATGATATAGAATTATCTTTTGTAATTGCTAAAACAGCTAATAATGTAACCTCTATTAGTGGACGAAGTATTGGTAAAAAAAGTATTGCTAATATATTGTCTAGAATAGGTGGAGGAGGAGATAAGATGGGAGGAGCTGCTCAATTTGAGAATCTTCCAATCAGTAAAGTCTCTGAAAAATTAAATCAAGCAATTAAGGAGGAAGAATAATGAGAGTAATTTTTCGTCAAGATGTAAAAGGGGTAGGAAAGAAAGATGCTATTAAAGAAGTAAAAGATGGTTATGCTATTAATTTTCTAATTAAAAAGAATCTTGCTGTAGTAGCTAATCAAGAAAACTTAGACAACTTAAAAAAAGAACAAGCTATAAGAAAAGAGAATCATGATAAAGCTAAGAAAGAAGCAATGGAAGAAAAAGCTAAATTAGAAAAATTAGTTTTAACCTTTAAAGTAAAAACTGGTGAAGGTGACCGTGTCTTTGGAAGTGTTAGTCAAAAACAAATAAAAGAAGAATTAAAAAATAATGGCTACAATATAGATAAAAATCAAATTAAATTACAAGATTCTCTATCATCTTTGGGATTTCATAAGATAGAAATAGAATTATATAAAGAAGTTAGTGCTATAGTAAAAGTTCATTTAGTAAAGTAGAAGTAAAGGAGGAAGTTTATGGCCTTAAGAGAATTACCACATAATAAAGAAGCTGAAATGAGTGTATTAGGTTCTTGTTTTTTATCAACAGATGCAGCTACACTTGCTCTAGAAAATTTATCAGAATCTAGTTTTTTTGATACTAGAAATGCCAAAATCTTTAAGGCCTTTCAAAACTTACATGAAGAAAAAACTCCTTTAGATTTAACAACAGTTACAACAGAACTTACTAGAATGAATGCTTTAACAGATGCCGGTGGCGTTTCTTATTTAACAGAAATAATTGAGTTTGTTCCAACTGCCAGTAATATAGATTATTATATCAAAGAAGTAGATAAAACAGCTCTTTTACGAGGATTAATAGAAACAGCTACTAATATAGTAACATTAGGTTATAATCAAGAAGAAAATGTTAATGATGTGTTAGACCAAGCAGAAAAACAGATACTAAATATTGCTAAAAATAGAAAAAGTGGAGAGTTTCAAAGTATTCAAGATGTGTTAATAAAGACCCAAGAAGACTTAGAAAAATTAGCTGAGTCTAAAGGAGAAGTAACGGGTATTGCTACTGGTTGGTATGACTTTGATAAGTTAACAGCAGGTCTTCATGAAAATGAAATGATTATAATAGCTGCTCGTCCTGGTATGGGTAAAACTGCCTTTGCTCTTAATCTTGCTACTTATGTAACTACACACTCTGATAGTACTGTAGCAGTATTCAACTTAGAAATGGGAGCTAGTCAGTTAGCAAATCGTATAATCTCCTCACTTGGTCAAATAGAAGGCTATAAGATGAGAACAGGTAAACTATTAAATCAAGATTGGAAAAGATTTAATGAAGCGACTACTCAATTATCTAAAGCTAAACTTTATATTGATGATACACCAGGAATAACTATCGGTGAAATAAGAGCCAAGTGTAGAAGACTAGCAAGTTCTACTGATGGACTTAACCTAGTAATAATTGACTACTTACAGTTAATTTCTGGGGGAAAAAATTATGGAAGTAATAGACAACAAGAGGTAGCTGATATTTCTCGTAGCTTAAAAACTCTTGCTATGGAGTTACATATACCAATAATAGCTCTTGCTCAGTTATCACGTAGTGTTGAAGGAAGAGAAGATAAAAGACCAATGCTTTCAGACTTACGTGAGTCTGGTTCTATTGAGCAGGATGCTGATTTAGTAGGATTCCTATATAGAGATGATTACTATAATAAAGAAGCTAAAAAAGATGCAACTAGTATTAGTGAATTTATTATTGCTAAGCATAGAAATGGTCCTCAAGCTACTATTCAGTTATTATTTAAAAAAGATACATCAACCTTTCTTAATATGACTAAAGGACCAGAAGAGGAGGAATAAAATGGGGAAAAAGATATTAGTTATAAGTTTTGCACTAGTTATAAGTTTTTTATTAGTTTTCTTTTGTCCTACATCTAAGGCTAAAGAGCCACAAGAAGTATATAGAGTTTATCTAAAAGGAAAATCACTAGGATTAATAGAAAATAAAGAAAAATTAGAGCAATATATAGATAAAGAACAAGAAAAAATAAAAAATAAATATAAAGTAGATAAAGTTTATGCTCCAGAAGATTTAAAAATAGAAAAAGAAATAACGTATCAAGAAAAGATTTCTACTACTAAACAAATATATGATAAATTAGCAGATTTAGAGTCATTTACAATAAATGGTTATGCTATTAAGATTAAAGGGATAGATACAGTTAATGAACAAGGAGAAAAAGTAAAAGGAGTAGACCAGACAATTTATGTTTTAGATAAAGATGTTTTTACAAAGGCTATGGATAAAACTATTAGATCATTTGTTAATAATGATGATTATGAAAAATATCTAAACAATAAACAAAAAGAAATTAAAGATACAGGTACCATAATAGAAAATGTTTATATAGATAATAAAATATCAGTTAAGAATACTAAAGTACCTGTTGATAAGACAATTTATGAAAGCGTTGATGATTTAAGTAAGTATTTATTATTTGGTACATTAGATGAATATCAAAAGTATACTGTTCAAGATGGAGATACTATTACTGATATAGCTTTTAATAATAAACTATCTGATAAGGAATTTTTAATTGCAAACCCATCATTTAAAGATGAAAACAGTCTACTGTTTACCGGACAACAAGTAACTATTAATATTATTAAACCACAATTTAGATTAGTAGAAGTAGATCATACCGTTTTTGATCAAGAGATAAAATATGATACAGAAGTTAAGTATGATGAAAATAAGATGGCTGGAACGGAAGAAGTTACTCAAAAAGGAGAAAATGGACTTCAAAGAGTTACTAGTAAGATACAAAAAGTTAATGGGCAAATAGAAAGCTCTGTAATTAATGAAAGTGCTACTGAAAGACTAAAAGAACCAGTTAAAGAAATAATAGTCAAAGGTAAAAAACAAAACTCTTATTCGTCTGGTATAGATATAACAGGTACAACTAAAGTAGAGGGTTATTGGAAGTGGCCTACAGCAACACCATATACTATTAATAGTCCTTATGGTTATCGTTGGGGAGTATTACATGATGGAGTAGATATTGGTGGTGGATATGGTTCACCTATTTATGCAGCTAATAATGGAGTAGTAGTACAATCTAGTTCTAAATATGATAATGGTCAATTTGTAGTAATTAATCATAATAACGGTTATTATACAATGTATGCTCATTTATCAGCACGATATGTAAAAGTAGGACAAAATGTTTCTATTGGTCAACAAATTGGAGCAATGGGAAAAAGTGGTTTTGCAACAGGAACACATTTACACTTTGGACTTTTCAGGGGATTTCCTTACCGAAGAGGATCAACATCATTACAACCACTTAGTTTATTCTAATGAAAATAATAACACTAGCGAGTGGTTCCAAAGGAAATACTTCTTATATAGAAGTAGGAAATACTCGCTTTCTTATTGATATAGGAATTACTTATAGACATTTATTAGAAAGATTAGAAGAGATTGGTAAAAGTATTGATGATATAGATGCTTTACTTATTACGCATACCCATTCTGACCATATCAAAGGATTAAAAGTTTTTGTAAAGCATAATAATATACCAGTTTATATAAGAGAAGAAATGTATAAAGAATTGAAAGAAATATTACCTAAAGAAAAGATAGAATTATATAGTGATAAAATGCATCTTAAGGATGTAACTATAGATTTAGTGCATACATCACATGATGCTCCTGGTTCGGTTGGATTTTTAATAAACAATAGTTTGGTTTATATTACTGATACGGGTTATATTAATGAAAAGTATTATGATTTATTATCTAATAGAGAGATATACTATATAGAAAGTAATCATGATGAACAGATGCTTTTGACAGGACCTTATCCCCATTACTTAAAACAAAGAATACTAAGTGATAAAGGGCATTTATCTAATGGAGCGACGGCTAACTATTTAGAAAAGTTTATTGGTTCTAATACTAAATATATTATTTTAGCTCATATAAGTGAAACAAATAATACTAAAGAGTTGGCACTAGAGACTACTAAAGATGCTTTAGCAAAGACAGATTATAGTCCTAAAATAGTAGTGGCATCACAAGAAGAGTTAGGAGAGGTAGTGGAAGTTTAATGATAAAGTTAATTGTTGTTGGAAAAGTAAAAGAAAAGTATTTTACTGATGCTATTAAAGAATATGAAAAAAGGCTAAGTAAATATACAAAACTAAATATTATAGAAGTAGCAGATTGTGGAATTGAGGAAATAGAGAAATCACTAAAAATAGAAAAAGAAGCGATAATGAAACATCTTACTCTTAAAGACTATATTATTTTACTAGATGTTAAGGGAAAAGAAATGACATCAGTAGAGATGGCTAACTTATTAGCAGAAAGAGAAATAAATAATAGTAATATAACATTTATTATTGGTGGTAGTAATGGATTTCATGAGGATATTTATTCACTAGCTAAAGAAAGATGGTCTTTTTCTAAGTTAACATTTCCTCATCAATTATTTAGAGTAATGTTCTTAGAACAACTATATCGAACATATAAAATAAGAAATAATGAAAAGTATCATAAGTAGAGGTGTAATAATGATAGGTAATGATTGGGATGAACATTTAAAGAATGAGTATGGTAAACCATATTTTCAAGAATTATTAAAATTTGTGGATGATGAATATCATCAAAAAGAAATATATCCAAAGAAGAATGAAATATTTAATGCTTTTAGAAATACAGCTTATAAAGATACAAAAGTAGTAATATTAGGACAAGATCCTTATCATGGAGTTAATCAGGCTCAAGGACTTTCTTTCTCAGTAAGAGATGGATTAAGGAAACCGCCAAGTTTAGTTAATATCTTTAAAGAATTAGAAAGCGACTTAGGAATACCTTTTCCAGAAAAAAATAGTTTACTACCTTGGGCTAGAGAAGGAGTATTACTATTAAACAGTGTTTTAACTGTTGAGAAAGATAAAGCAGCATCTCATAGTCATCGAGGTTGGGAAGAGTTTACAGATAAAGTTATTGAAGAGGTAAATAAAAAAGAAAAACCGGTTGTCTTCATTTTCTGGGGCAATTATGCGAGAGCAAAAAAAGTATTAGTAACTAATCCTAAACATTTAGTTCTAGAATCTGCTCATCCATCACCATTTTCTGCATATAATGGATTTTTTGGTAGTAGACCATTTTCTAAGACTAATGAGTTTTTAATAGCAAATGGAATAAAACCAATAGATTGGAACATAGAAAAAGACCTTTAGGTCTACTTAGAGAGAATAGCAAAAGATTCTCTTTTTTCTATCTTATAAATATCTAATTCTTTAAAATGAGAGAATAAACTTACAATATTACTAGGAAATTTATGAATATAGTTATTAATTTCTACAGCATTATCATTATAATATTTTAGACTCCCTTTTAAGTCACATTCATTATCATCAAATCGTCCTATTAAATTATTAAGCTTTTTATTAGATTCATATTCTTCAGCATCAGCTTCTTTTAATAACTTGTTACCAAGTGAACTTAACTCAACATAACATTGATGTTTACTTATCTCTTTTTTCTTAAACTCTTCTAATTCCTTTTCCATATCTTTATCAATAATTTTAGCAATCTTTAAAAGTATTTCTATTTTCTTTTCAAGGATTAATTCAATATTGTTATTAGCTTCTTCTATCTTTAGAAAGTAAAAATTAAACTTATTTTTATAATATAGGAAGTTTATTACCAATAACAAAATAACTAAAAGTACTAATCCTATTATTAAATATATCATCTTATCACATCCTAAATGGATTATATCAAAGAAAAAAGAAGATTACAATTGTCTTCCTTAAGTTTCTTTATTATCCGTTAATAATTCGTCAAAGACAGGGTCCGTCATTGTAGGTTCAGTTCCTTTAATATAATACATCATCTTAGTTTTAGTATCATTTTCTGTAGCTGGTTTTCCAGTGATAGGATTAACTAAGACACCTACAACATTATCTTTAGGTTTGTACCAGTTATCTTCTTTTCCTTGCATGTAGTCTTCAATTGATTTAATCCAGATATTCTGAGCATACTTATATTCTTTAGGTTCTAAATCTCTATTATCATCATAACCACACCATACTAGAGCGACTACGTCCTTGTTATAACCGATATACCAGTTATCAGTATTAGTTGTACCACTTTTTAAAGCATAAGTATGAGTCATTTTTGATGCTAGATTAATAGCTGTAGGATAATTATAATCGATAAAAGCAGAATCATAAGTAGCAGTTAGTAAGTTGCTTAGAATAAAAGTTAGACTAGAGTTTAAAACTAATTCCTTTTTATTATCAGCTTCATATAGAATATTACCTTCTTGGTCTACAACTTTTTCAATGAAATGAGGCTTTATCTTATAACCTTCATTAGCAAAAGTAGCATAACCACCAGCCATTTCTAGCATTGATATTTCACTAGTACCAAGAGCAAGAGATGGGACTTTATCAAGTTTAGAAGTAATTCCTACTCTTCTAGCCATGTTAATTAATGTATCTTCACCTAAGAATAAGTGTGTTTTAACAGCATATATATTTTCTGAATAAGAAATAGCAGTAGCCATAGATATAGGCTTATTTCCATACTTTTCATTATAGTTTTTAGGAGAGTAAGTATCTTTATTAGAAAAAGTAAAAGTTGTTTGTTCGCTAGTAAAAGTAGTAGATGCAGTAAAACCATTTTCTAAAGCCGCATAGTAGAGGAAAGGTTTCATAGTAGAACCTACTTGTCTTTTAGCAGATATAGCTCTATTATATTCAGATTTATTATAGTCTTTTCCTCCGACTAGTGCTTTTACCCCACCTGTATTAGGGTCCATTAAGACAGCGGCTGTTTCTAATTCGTTATCTTTTAATACCTCTTTTACATTAGATTCTAAATCCTTTTGACTTTTAAGATTAAGACTAGTATAGATTTTTAATCCCCCAGTTTCTAAAAAAGTACTAGGAATTTCTTTAAGAGACTTTAACTCATTCATAACTGCATCTTGATAATACATTACAGTAGATAATTCCTCTTTTTCTTTTTCTCCAACAAAAGTTAATTTTTCTTTAACAGCTTCATTATATTCATCAGTAGTTATCTTCTTTTCCTTTAATAAGTTTTTTAAGATTAATTCTTGTCTAGCTTTAGCCTTTTTATAATTAACTAATGGTGAATAATTACTAGGTGACTTAGGAATACCTGTTAAAATAGCTGCTTCAGCAAGGTCTAGGTCTTTAGCTTTCTTTCCAAAATAAAACTGACTAGCATTTTCTATTCCATACATACCATGTCCATAATTAATTGTATTTAAGTATCCTTCTAATATATCTTTCTTTTTATAATGTGATTCTATCTCAATAGTGTACCACATCTCATCCCATTTTCTTTTCCAGGTCTTAGAAAAGTCTAGGAATAAGTTTTTAGCATATTGTTGGGTTATTGTACTAGCACCTTGACTTCTATTTCTAGATAAAATATTAACATACATAGCTTTCATAATTCTTAAATAATCAAAACCTTTATGACGATAGAAATTTTTATCCTCAGTAGCAATTGTTGTTTTAATTACTTTATCAGAAATGTTATCAAGACTTACCCATTTACTATCGCCACTACCTTGAAAGAAAAGTTCATTATTTTCATCAAAAAGCATAAACTTATTAGCACTTTTGATTTGTAGTTTCGGTGATAAATAAGCATAGGAATAAGCACAAACATTAAAAATAATAAATAGTAAAATAAGAAGTATACTAAATTTAGTAAGTTTTTTTATAAATTTCATTTAAATCACCTACATTTAGCTTGTCCAATCTCTTTAAAAATAACAATAATCTTGTAAGAAATTTAATTCGTTGCTATAATATTACCTGAATGAAAGGGAAATAATATGGAAGAAGTTAAATTAATTGCTAAGTTAAGAACTAATGATGATGTTTTAACCTTTGAAGGAAAAGCAGATTTTGATAGAAAAAAACAAGTAATTCAATATCAGGATGAACATGCATTATTAACAATATATTTAAAAGATAAAATATTGTTAAGAGAGACAGAAGACGCCATTCTTAGTTATAAATTTTTAGAAAATGTAGATAATTCTTTTGAAATATATCTTAAAGATACAAAGCAGTGTGGAACAGTAGGAATGAAGACTAAACAAATAAAAGAAGGAGTTAATTCCTTTTTAGTAATATATAGAATTGATGGAAATGATTTTGACCATGAATATAGTATAGAGTGGGAGGTTTAATATGAGTTTATTAAAAACAATAGAAGAAGATTTAACAAAGAAGATGAATGAAGCATCTATTCCAATCGAAAAAGTAACTTTATTAGAAAGTAAACGTAAAGATTTGGGAGATTATCAGTTAAATGATGCGATGAGTCTTGCTAAAATATTACATAAGAGTCCAATGCTTATTGCTGAAGATATGAAGAAAGTTTTAGAAGAAAGTAATTATTTTTCTAAAGTAGAAATAGCAGCAGTTGGATTTCTTAATGTTACTTTAAAAGATGAGTTGTTAGTAGAATTTGTAAATGACTATTATAATAGTGATTCAAAAGATGTTGATAAGTTAGTTAATAAAAAGATATTTTTAGATTATGGAGGAGCTAATATTGCTAAGACTCTTCATGTTGGTCATTTAAGAAGTGCTAATATTGGGGAATCTATAAAAAGATTAACTAAAAGACTTGGACAAGAAGTTATCTGCGATGTTCATTTTGGGGATATTGGTAGACAGTCTGGAATGGTTATTTATGAGTTAAGAAATAGATATCCTAATCTTAATTATTTTAAAGAAGAAGAAAGTGATAACTGGGATGAGTTACCCATAACAGCTAAAGATTTAGAAGAAATATATCCAGTAGCTAGTACTAAAGCTAAAGAAGATGAAAACATCATGGAAGAGGTAAGACTTATTACTAAAGAGTTAGAAGAAGGTAAACCTAGTTATGTAGCTTTATGGGATAAGATTAAAAAATTATCAATAGAAGATATTAAAGAAGTTTATAAAAAGTTTAATACTGACTTTGACTTGTGGGAAGGTGAAAGTGACTGTTATTCTTATATGATGCCTATGCTAGAAGAGTTAAGAAAAGATGGTTACTTAAAGAAAAGTGAAGGAGCAGAAATAATTGAAATAAAAGAAGATACTGATAAAGCTCCTATGCCTGACCTTGTAGTAGTAAAGAGTAATGGAGCAACTTTATATGCTACTCGTGAGTTAGCAACTATGGTATCAAGAGTTAAACGTTTTAATCCTGATGAAATGTGGTATTTAACTGATTTAAGACAAGGTCTTTATTTTGAACAAGTATTTAGAGCAGCTCATAAGACTAAAATAGTAAGTGATGATACTAAGTTAGAATTCTTTGGATTTGGAACAATGAATGGTCCAGATGGTAAACCATTTAAGACAAGAGATGGAGGTGCTTTATCCTTAAAAAGCCTTTTAAAAGAAGTAAAAGAAGAAGTAGCAAATCATTCTCATAACTTAGAAACTGAAGAAAATAAAGATGAAATAATTGAACAAATAGCAGTAGCAGCTATTAAATATGCTGATTTATTATCAAATAGAACAACTGATTATATCTTTGATCCTAAAAAGTTTGTTGATGTTGAAGGAAAAACTGGTCCATATCTTTTATATACTACTATAAGAATGAAATCACTATTAAAGAAAGCAAAAGAAAATAATTTAGATTATAGTAAATATACAAAAATTAGTGAAGAAGTAGAAAAAGAATTAATAACATTATTACTAGCTAAGAATAAAGTATTACATAAAGCATATGATACAAAAGAATTAAATGTAATATCAGATTATTTATATCAACTTACTAGTACCTATAGTAAATTCTATGAAAAATGTCATGTTTTAACAGAAAAAGATAAAAATATTCAAGAAAACTGGTTACTTTTAACAAAAAATGTATATGATACAAATGTAGAGTTATTGACTATTTTAGGAATTGAAATACCTGAAAAAATGTAAAGTATATAAAAAAGTATTGCAATTGCTAATAAAAAATGATATAAGTTTATATGATTTGAATATTAAGAAGAAATTCATTTTGAATAGACTTTAATACGGGAGGAAAAGAAATGAAGTTGTCAGAAATGAAAAAAGAAGAATTAGAACTATTGTCAAATAAAGACATCACATTTTATCTTTTAGAGGAGCAAGGAAAGCAAAATACTGCTGAGCTTTTTAAAAGCATTGTAACTTTGTTAGAACTTCCAAGTAGTACTTTTGAAGAGAAAATAGGAGATTATTATACATCACTTACTACGGATAAACGTTTTATCATGTTAGAAGATGGTTGTTGGGATTTAAGAAGTCGTCATACATCTGATAAAATAGCTAAAATTGAAGATGAAGAAGATGATGATGAAGAATCAGATGAAATAAAGGATGACATGATTACTGATGATATGGAAGAAGATAATTATGATTCAGGAGATGCTGATGACGATGATGATTATGTTGATCCTAATGAAGATTTAAAAGACTTGGTTGTCGTTGATGAAGAAGAACTAGAAAATGAGTAGTTCTTTTTCTTTAAATTATTTGCAAGAGATGTTGTAACTATGATATAATTAGCTCGACAGTCAGACAAAGAAAGGACTTGATTTAGATGATAGAAAGATTAGAAGCTACGCTTACTAAATATAATCAATTACAAACTGAACTAATGAGTGAAGACGTTTTAAAGAATATTAATAAAACAAGGGAGATATCTAAAGAGATAGCAGATTTAGAAGAAGTAGTAACAGAATATAAGAAATATAAAAAAGTATTAGAATCTATTGTAGATACTAAAGAAATGTTAAATGATGATGAACTAAAAGAAATAGCTAAAGATGAATTAAAAAGTTTAGAAGAAGAAAAAGAAAACATTGAAAAGAATCTAGAAATATTATTAATACCAAAGGATCCTAATGATTCTAAAAACGTTATTATGGAAATAAGGGGAGCAGCTGGTGGAGATGAAGCTAATATCTTTGCAGGTGATTTGTTTAGAATGTATTCAAGATATGCAGAAAGAATAGGTTTAAAGATAGAAATAATTAATGCTGTTGAAGGAACTGCAGGTGGATTTAGTCAAATAGAATTTATGATTAAAGGGCAAGGTGCATATTCTAAACTTAAATATGAAAGTGGATCACATAGAGTACAAAGAGTACCAGTTACAGAAAGCAATGGAAGAATTCAAACTTCAACAGCTACTGTTTTAGTAATGCCAGAAGCAGAAGATGTTAATATTACGATTGATCCAAAAGATTTAAGAATTGATATCTTTAGATCATCAGGTTGTGGTGGTCAAGGAGTAAATACTACAGATAGTGCTGTTAGAATTACCCATTTACCTACTAATACAGTAGTAACTTGTCAAAATGAGAGAAGTCAAATTCAAAATAAGGAACAAGCGATGAAAGTATTAAAAGCAAGACTTTATGATTTAGAACAACAGAAACATGACCAAGAACTTGGTAGTGAAAGAAGAAGTAAGATAGGTACAGGAGATAGAGCTGAAAAGATAAGAACTTATAACTATCCACAAAATAGAGTAACAGATCATCGTATTGGTTTTACTACTAATAGTTTAGATAGAGTAATGAATGGACAACTAGATGAGATAATAGATGCTTTGACGATGGAAGATCAAAGAAGAAAATTAGCTGGTGAAGAAGCATAATGACAGTTGAAGAATTAATTGTATATGGTAAGGGTAAGACGAGTAGTGATCATGCTAAGATGCTACTTTCTTCGTATTTAGATGTTAATCCTTTAGAATTATTAACCATTCTAGATAAAGAGGTAGATAGTGATATAGAAAAACTATATAAATCATCATTAGAAGCTTTAAAAGAAAATAAGCCTATTCAATATGTTATTGGTAATGTTAATTTCTATGGACTTAAGTTTATTGTTAATAAAAATGTGTTGATACCACGATTTGAGACAGAAGAACTGGTAGAGCAGGTAGTAGAATATGCTAAAAGCTTGAACAAAGATAAAATTAAAATATTAGATTTAGGTTGTGGTAGTGGAGCAATTGGACTTACTCTTAAAAGTATCTTAAAAGATAGTGAGGTAACACTAATAGATATATCAAAAGAAGCTTTAGAAGTGGCTAAATTAAATGCTAATAATCTTAATCTTGATGTTACATTTATCGAAAGTGATTGGTTTTCTAATGTAGGACTAGATAAGTATGATATTATTGTTTCTAATCCACCATATATAAGAACTGATGAAGAAATAGAAGAAATAGTAAGGGATAATGAGCCATCTTTAGCACTTTATGGAGGTGTAGATGGTCTTGATTGCTATAGAAAAATATTAGCTAATATTAAACCGTATTTAAATGATAAATTTTTAATAGCTTTTGAAATAGGAGAAAGTCAAAAAGAAGAAATTTATGATATCGTAGAAAAGTATCTTAAAGATGTAGAAATTATTTGTAAAAAAGATTTGTATGGTCGAAATAGAATGATATTTGTTAGAAATAAAATTGATTAAAAATAATAAAAAGTCACCATTAATATATTAGAAAAAGGGTGATTTTTTTAATGAAGAAATTTCTAATAATTATAAGTCTAATCATTATCTCTTTGGCTAGTTATATTAAAGGAGAAGAAATTGTTATACCTGATGAAGCTATTAGGTTTAGAGTAGTAGCAAAATCTAATAGTAAAGAAGACCAAAAGATAAAGATGAAGGTTAAAGATAACTTACAAGTAGAGATAAGTAAATTATTAAAAAATAGTAAGTCTATTGATGAATCTAGGAGACTATTAAAATCTAATCAAAATAATTTTTCAACTAATGTTAGAAATACTTTATTAACAAATAAGAGTAATGATATTTATAACATTAATTATGGATTAAACTACTTTCCTAAAAAAGAATATAAGGGTATCACCTATAAAGAAGGATATTATGAATCTTTAGTGGTTACCATTGGAGATGGGAAAGGTGATAACTGGTGGTGTGTGTTATTTCCCCCATTTTGTCTTATAGAAAATGATAAAAAAACAGATGTAGAGTATCGACTATACATTAAAGATATGCTAGAAAAATACTTCTAATAGGTGGGTTATTTACATAAATTCTTAGTAGGTGGTGCTATGAATTTAGGACAATTAATAATAATCTCTATTAGTCTAAGTATGGATGCTTTTTCTCTAGCTATAATTTATGGGACATTAGGTCTTGATAAGAAAATGACTAACTTATTAAGTGCAATGGTAGGATCATTTCATTTTTTTATGCCTATACTTGGTAATTTAATTGGTTTATTTCTTTTAGAATCGTTCTTACCTAATCCTGATTTGTTAGTAGGTATAATTTTTACTATATTAGCTAGTGAAATGCTCTTGAGCTTAAAAGATTTAGATGCAAGAAAGATTAAAATAACTAGTTTTTATCAAGCTTTATTATTTGCATTTAGTGTAAGTATAGATAGTTTTTCAGTAGGTATAGGATTAGGTATACACGAAGAAAATACTGTTTTATGTGGATTGTTATTCTCTATATTTAGTTTTTTATTTACAAAAATAGGATTAGATTGTGGTAAGAGATTAACTATTAGATTTGGTAAGATTGCTAATATCTTTGGAAGTATAATTTTGTTAATACTTGGAATAAAATATTTACTTATTTCATTTTAGAAGTATATTTATAAAAATAATGTTAATAGTAATAAGGGAGGTAAAAATGAAAAATAAAAACAATAATAGTAAGCAGAAGGAAAAAAGTCAAAATAGAAATTGTCCATCTGCAAAAGAAGTAAATGAAAAAGAAATGTTTAGTAGACAAGAAGATTGTCCTAAAGATGAATTAGAAAATCAAGAAAATGAAAGATTTTAACGAAAATTTAGAATTTTTCGTTTCTTTTTTTTGACAAATTACTTGTTTTTCTTTATTATATTAGTAGAGATACAGTTTTTAGAGTGATTTATTTATTTTTAAGTCTAGTTGGAAACAAATTTTAAAATACTAATATAATATAGCGAAAGAGAGTAAGATATATGAAGTTATTAGAAATTAATGGTGGAAATAAGTTAACTGGTACCATTAGAGTTAGTGGTGCTAAAAATAGTGCTGTGGCTTTAATACCTGCAGCCATATTATCAGATGAAGAAGTAACTATTTGCAATGTACCAGATATTACTGATACAGAAGCATTATGTGAAATATTATCTTTTTTAGGAGCAAAGGTTAAAAGAGCTAGTGAAACTATTGTAATAGATTCAAAAGAGTTAGAAAATAAAGAAATACCAGCTTCTTTAGCAAAGAAACTTAGAGCTTCATATTATTTTATGGGAGCTTTACTAGGTAAATATAAGAAGGTTACTATGTCATTACCAGGTGGTTGTTCTATAGGAGCAAGACCAATTAATTTACATTTAAAAGGTTTTGAAGCTTTAGGAGCTAAAGTAACTAATAAAGATAACTGCTATATAGTAGAAGCAGATGAGTTAATAGGTAATAATATTTATCTAGATTTTGCTAGTGTAGGAGCTACTATTAATATAATGTTGGCAGCTGTAAAAGCTAAAGGAAAAACAATTATTGATAATGCCGCTAAAGAACCAGAAATAGTAAATGTTGCTACCTTATTAAATAATATGGGTGCTAAGATAAGAGGAGCAGGTACTTCAAGTATTGAAATAGAAGGTGTTTCTTATCTTGGTAAATGTTTTCATGAGGTGATTCCTGATAGAATAGAAGCTGGAACTTATGTTATTCTAGGAGCTGCTGTAGGAGAAAACTTAAAAGTAGATAATATTATTCCTGAGCATATTGAATCGTTAACTAGTAAACTAGAGGAGATGGGCGTTTTTCTTGATATTGGAGCAGATTATATAATTGTTAGTAAACAAGATAATTATAAAGCAATTCATGTTAAGACACAGACATATCCTGGATTTCCAACAGATTTACAACAACCACTTACGCCATTACTTACTGCTTGTAAAGGACAAAGTAAAATAGAAGAAACTATTTATGAAAATAGATTTATGCACATACCATATTTAAATTCAATGGGAGCAGATATACGAGTAAAAAATCAAACATCTACGGTTATTGGTCCTACAAAACTAGTAGGTTGTGATGTGGTAGCAACTGATTTAAGAGCAGGTGCATCCTTAGTAATAGCTGGTTTGATGGCTGATGGTACAACTAAGATAACTAATGTAGAACATATCTTAAGAGGATATGAAAATATTGTAGAAAAATTAACCAATGTTGGTGCTAAAGTAGAAATTAGAGAAATATAATATTATGACTCTAATTTTTTTAGGTGATAAAATGAAACATAAAAAACTTATTATCTTTTGTTTTCTACTTTTAATAATTTACTTAATTTATATGACATTTCATAATGATAAAATTAATTATTTAGCTATAGGGGATTCTCTATCCTTAGGAGTAAATGCTTATAATGAAGAAGGTTATGGCTATAGTGATTATTTAGCTAGTTATCTTAAAGAGAACAATAAACTTAATAATTATAGTAAAGACTTCGCATTTGCTGGTTTTAGAATTGCCGATTTACAACACCAACTTGACATGAATCAAATACTAACAAGACAAAATAAGACTTTATCTTTTAAAAAATGTTTAAGAGAAGCAGATTTAGTAACTATATCAATCGGTGGTAATGACTTGTTGACTGAGATAAATATGTCAACTAGCGATATATCTATAATAGATGAGAAAAAAGTATTAGATATATTTTCTAAAAAAATGCAAGAATTAGATAATTTACTTAAGAATATTAGAAAATATAATAATAGAAAAATAATTTTACTTGGTTATTATAATCCTTATGAGTATACAGATATAGTACCAGATAGAGTATTTGCCTATTTTGATGAAGAAATGAAGAAAGTGACTACTAAATATGATATAGAATTTGTATAAATTTATCGAGTTTTTAAAAATAATAATGATTATTTACCAAATCCAACTA